>JBDSBK010000227.1:0-3953 GCA_039921645.1 Dokdonella sp. | reverse complement strand
TTGCATGACGTTCGAGCGCGCGCGCCTGCGCATCCAGGCGCTGCAACGCGCGCAGTTGTTCCTCCTGCCCGAGTTTTGCGTTGCTCACCGCGCGTTTGAGTACGGCAATCGTGTGGTCGTACACGCGTGTCGGCACCGGGAACGGATGGCGATCCTTGCCGCCGTGCGCGAACGAGAAACGCGCAGGATCGGTGAAGCGGCACGGCGCGCCGTGCAGTACCTCGGCGACCAATGCGAGCGCACGCACGGTGCGCGCGCCCACACCCGGCACCTGCAGCAGCTCGGTGAAGTCGCGCGGACCCGCGTCGGCTGCCGCGGCGAGATTGCCGCGCAGGCGACGCGTCACCACATCGCTGGCGCGCACGTCGTGATGATCCGGCAATTGGAGATGCGGCAGCAGTGCCAGTTGCAGCGGCGCTTGGGTGTCTGCCGTCTCGACGCCCGCAACAGAGACCGATTGGGTGCCGCGCCCACGTGCATCGAGCCTGCCCCATTCGCGCGCAATGCCATCCGGCCCCAGCGCGCCGAGCAACTCCACCTGAGCGTTGCGCGACGCTTGCGCGCGGTGATCGGCGAGATTGACGATATTTCCTTGCGAACGCCCTTCGATCGCCGCATGCGGCGCATCGACGAAGCACGTCAGGTTCTCCGACAACCAGTGGTATCGACGCGCCTGCGCGCGCTCGCCGTTCATGCCCTGCTGTACCACGACTCAGCGTCCATCGTCGGTGACGATGAAGCCGTGCAGATAGAGGTCGAATCCATCCTGTACCGCCGCGCTGTCGACCTTCGCGACCAAACGGCTTGCATTCGCCAGCGCCACCCCATCAAATCCTCTGCGTTCGCCGATGGTCATCAGCTCGCCCGGCGTCGCACGCGAATGCCGCCCGCGCCCGCCGCAGACATGGATGCCGAGCTCATTCGCGAGCGGCGCGAGTCCGCGCTTCAATGCACCGATCACCGATGTCGTGATCCCCGACGAATGCCAGTCCATACCCATTACCGCGCCGAACGACTGGAACCAGAACGGATGCGCGAGTCGTCGCAGCAGTTCGTCGCGACCGTAGGCGTGCACGATCGCCTCGCTCATCACCGCACCCAGCCGGGTCATCCGATCGGCCAGCCAGCGCGGCACGTGGCCACCGTGCAAGGGCAGATCAGCACTTCCGCTTCGTCGTGTCATCGCATGCCTCCCGATCGATCGAGACGATGTTCGCGTGTGCACGTCTCACATCCTGCGTTTGCGCCACAGATGCGACGTCTGCGATTGCCCCGATGCGTGGTACGCCCGCGCCGCTTAGCTGAACGCATGCCATGCGAGGCTCGCGCCGCCCTTTCGTCGGTTCAGCTTTCTCGCTGCATCGTGTCGGCTACACGGCAATTGATCGCCATCCGGGCCAGGGGGCCCTTACCAACGCGAGTACTCTTCCATGGCATCCGAAATAAGAATTCCGGCCGACGTCGTCGCGCCCGTCGACAGCGATCTCTACACCTCCGGCGTCAGCTGGGGTGCCGTGCTCGCCGGTGCTGCCGGCGCGGCCGCACTTTCATACGCGCTGGTCATCCTCGGCTTCGGCCTCGGGCTGTCGTCCATCTCTCCGTGGGCGTATGCGGGCGCCAGCGCAACGACGATCGGTGTTGCGACGATCCTCTGGCTCAGCTTCACGCAGATCGCTTCGTCGAGCTTGGGCGGCTATCTTGCTGGTCGCCTGCGCGTGAAGTGGGCGAGCGTACACACAGACGAGGTTTACTTCCGCGACACCGCGCATGGCTTCCTCAGCTGGGCGGTCGCGTCACTCGTCGTTGCTGCTTTCCTCGCCAGTACGCTTGCGGGCGTGTTGAGCGGTGGCGCGACGATTGCTGCAACGGCAGCCGGCGGTTTCGGTGCCGGCGCGGGCGCGGCGGCGACCGCCACCGTGGCGAAGAATTCCGATGCGATCAGCGACGCCAGCGGCTACTACGTCGACATGCTGCTGCGTGGCGCACCGGCGACCTCGGCGACATCCGATACGCCGTCGACCGATGGCGCGGGTGCGATGGCCTCGCCACGCAACGAAGCGGGCAATCGCGCCGAAGTAGCGCGCATTTTCGCCAGCGCGCTGGCGAGTGGTGATCTGCCGGCAGCGGATCGCCAATACCTCGGACAACTCGTCGCTCGGCGTGCCGGCATCGATCCCGCCCAAGGCGAACAGCGCGTCAACGACGTCTATGCACAGCTGAAGCAATCCGTCGAAACGGCAAAGACGAAGGCAAAGGAAGCCGCCGACACGGCACGCAAGGTCAGCGCGGGCATCGCAATCTGGATGTTCATCTCGCTGTTGCTGGGCGCGTTCTTCGGCAGCTTCGCCGCAACCCTCGGCGGTCGCCATCGCGAGACGTATTCGCATCTCACGCGCGCCAGCCATCTCTGACACCTGGAGGATATTCCCATGCGTTCCATTCTTCTGTTCCTGCTTGGCGTGCCGCTGCCGATCATCATCCTGATCGCTCTGTTCGTGCACTGAGCTCAAACGACCCATGAAAACCGGCGGGGCGCATCGAGCGCCCCGTCTTTCGTTTTTTGCGCCATTGCCGATCGCAGTGTCCCCGAACACGTCGGCGGCACTTCGGCGAACGCGACATCGTTTCTGCGGTAGCCGTCGTCAGCGGCACGGCGTCAGGATCGAACGATCCTCCATCTTTCACTCTCTTCTAGAATCCGGAGCAACCCCATGGCCAAGTCCAAGCCTGCGACGAAGAAAAACGCCCGCACGACACACACGGCCGACGACGCACGCGGCAACGGCGACGAGTTGCAGCAGACGGTGAGCGGCCGGCATGCAACGCTCACCACCAATCAGGGCCTGCCGCTGTCGGACAACCAGAACTCGCTGCGCGCGGAACCACGCGGCCCAACGCTGCTCGAAGATTTCATCCTGCGCGAGAAGATCACGCATTTCGACCATGAGCGCATTCCCGAGCGCATCGTGCATGCGCGCGGTTCGGCTGCGCACGGCCACTTCAAGCTCACGCGTTCGCTGGCGAAATACACGACCGCGAAGATCCTGACCGAAGTCGGCGCGACGACACCGCTGTTCACGCGTTTCTCGACCGTCGCCGGCGGCGCCGGTTCGGTCGACACGCCGCGCGACGTGCGCGGCTTCGCCGTGAAGTTCTATACCAAAGAAGGCAACTGGGACCTCGTCGGCAACAACATCCCGGTGTTCTTCATCCAGGATGCAATGAAGTTCCCCGATCTCGTGCATGCGGTGAAGATGGAACCGGACCGCGGCTTCCCGCAGGCGGCGTCGGCGCACGACACGTTCTGGGATTTCATTTCGCTGACGCCCGAATCGATGCACATGATCATGTGGGCGATGAGCGACCGCGCGATTCCGCGCTCGCTGCGCATGATCGAGGGTTTCGGCATCCACAGCTTCCGCCTGCTCGACGCGGCGGGCAAATCCACGTTCGTGAAATTCCACTGGCGTCCCGCGCTCGGCCTGCAGTCGACGCTGTGGGACGAAGCCGTGAAGCTCGCCGGCGCCGATCCGGACTTCCATCGGCGCGACCTGTTCGAAGCGATCCAGGCCGGCGCATTTCCCGCCTGGGATCTTGCCGTGCAGCTCTTCACGCAGGAGCAGGCGGATGCGTTTCCGTTCGACCATCTCGACCCGACCAAGCTGATCCCGGAAGAACTGGTTCCGCTCAGCGTGATCGGGCGCATGACCCTCGATCGCTGGCCGGACAACTTCTTCGCCGAGACCGAGCAGGTCGCGTTCTGTCCGTCGCACATCGTGCCCGGCATCGACTTCTCCAACGATCCGTTGCTGCAGGGACGTCTGTTCTCCTATCTGGACACGCAACTGTCGCGCCTGGGATCGCCGAATTTCCATCAGCTGCCGGTGAACGCGCCGAAGTGCCCGTTCGCGAACCAGCAGCGCGATGGCCACATGCAGATGGCGATTCCCAAG
>JBDSBK010000226.1:0-9390 GCA_039921645.1 Dokdonella sp. | reverse complement strand
GGGATTGAAAAGTTCCATGGAATCGGGTCCGTCAGGCTGACGCGGTGCGCGAGTAGCCGCTGCCGAGGGAAAGACCCTTCAGCTTGCGTCCGCTGTGCACGAGGTTGGTGATGGCATGCGTGACCGTGACCGAGGTGAACATCGAGGTCAGGATGCCGATGAAGAGGGTGACGCCGAAGCCGCGGATCGCGCCGGAGCCGAGTGTCATCAGCGCGAGTGCCGCGAGCAAGTGGGTCACGTTCGCATCGAGAATCGTCGCGAACGCCTTGTCGTAACCGGCGCGGATCGAGGCGAGCGGCGTCGAGCCGTTGCGCAATTCCTCGCGGATACGTTCGCAGATCAGCACGTTCGCATCGATCGCCATGCCGAGCGTCAGCACGATACCCGCGATACCGGGCATGGTCAGTGTCACGCCAATCGCGCTCATCACGGCGAGCAGCAGCACGAGGTTGAAGAACAGCGCGATGTCGGCGATCAGGCCGAACACGAAGTAGTACAGCGCCACGAACACGAGCACCGCAGCAAGGCCGATCAATACCGCGCTGACACCTTGCTTGATGTGATCCCGACCAAGGCTCGGACCGATCACGCGCTCCTCGACGATCACCACGGGAGCGGCAAGCGAGCCTGCACGCAACAGCAGCGCAAGATCGGCGGCGACCTTGGTGCTCTCGAGGCCGGTGGTCTCGAAGCGCGTGGAGAACACGCCATTGATGTTCGCGCTGTTGATCACTTCTTCCGTGACCTTGCTGGTGCGCACTTCCTTGCCGTCGATGATCTTGATCTCCGGCGTCGTTTCCTTGTACACGACCGCCATCGGCTTGCCGACGTTCTGCGACGTGAAATCAAGCATTTTCTTGCCGCCGGCCGCGTTGAGCACAACCGACACGGCCGGCGTTCCGCCGCGCTGATCGCGCGAGCTCGATGCATCAACAAGCTCGTCGCCGGTCACGATGACCTTCTTTTTCAGCAGCATCGGGATCGGCTTGCCGTCCGCACCGCGCTCGCGTCGATGGTAGAGCTTGTCATCGGGCGGAATCTGGCCGCTCTTCTCGGCTTCGAATGCATTCGCGACCGTGTCGACCGCCCGGTATTCGAGCGTTGCAGTTGCGCCGAGGATCTTCTTTGCTTCGGCCGTGTCCTGCACGCCCGGCAGCTCGACCGCGATGCGCGCGTCACCTTGCTGCTGGATCAGCGGTTCCGCAACACCCAGCGCATTGATGCGGTTGTTCAACGTCGTGACGTTCTGGCGAATCGTGTTCTGCGCAATTTCCTTGAGCTTTTCCGGCTTCACGCCCGCATTCAACGTGAACGACTCGCCCACATTTGCACCACTGGTGACGGTCACGTCCGGCACCTTGGCCTGGATTGCGGCCAGCGATGCGTCGCGATCTTCGCTGCTGCGCAGTTGCACCACGATGCCCTGCGGCCCGCGGCCCACTGATTGGTAACGGATGTTCTTGTCGCGCAACACGCTGCGGATATCGTCCGAATAGCGCTGGATCTGTTTTTCCATCACGTCCTTGTCGTCGACTTCCATCAGGAAGTGGACGCCGCCCTGCAAGTCCAGACCCTTGGGCATTTCCTTCGCGCCAATCGCGCGCATCCAGCCCGGCACTGTCGAGGCGAGGTTCAGTGCGACGATGTATTGATCGCCCAGCGTGGTCTTCAGCGCTTCGGCGGCCTTCGCCTGCAGTTCGGACTCACCGGTCGGCAGACGCACGAGCAGCTGATCGCGGTTGAGTTCGATCGCCTGGAAGGCAATCTTGGCTTTTTCCAGTGAGCCCTGCACTTGTTCCTTCAGCGCCTGATCGACAGTCGCGCCGCGATTGGCTGTGATCTGCACAGCGGGCTGCTGCACGAACAGATTCGGCAGGCCGTAAAGCACGCCGAGGAGGAGCACCACCACGACGATCGCGTATTTCCAGCGGGGAAAATCGTTCATCTTGACATCCAGTACGCCACAACATCATCCCGGCCGCAGATGGGCCGGGAACCGGTTCCACGGAAATTCACGCAGCTTTGAGGGTGCCCTTGGGCAACACCATCGAGACCGCCTGCTTCTGCAGTTTGACGCGCACGTTCGGCGCGATCTCGAGCACCACGAACTGGTCCGCGATCTCCTCGATGCGACCCAGCAGCCCGCCATTGGTCAGCACTTCGTCGCCCTTGGCGAGCGCGGAGACCATGTTGCGCTGTTCCTTCGCACGCTTCATCTGCGGTCGGATCAGCATGAAATAGAAGATGCCGAACAGGACGATAAGTGGCAGGAACGAGATCAGCGGGTTGGCCGCTGCGGCCGGTGCCGCCGCCTGCGCGTGCGCACTAGCGATGAAAAAATCCATGGTTTCTCCAGCGATTGCAGCGACCGACGCGCATATCGGGTCGGTCGAAAAGGTCGCGGATTATGCCATGCCGTGGCGGGAGGCGCACCGCCACGCAAAATCAATCACATAGCTCCGTTTACTCCGCCGCGACGACAGCATCGGCCGGATCCGCCGCTGCTCGCCGGGCATAAAAGGCCGCGACGAAGTCGGTCAGCGTCCCGCCCGCGATCGCGGCGCGCATGCCGGCCATCAGTTCCTGGTAGTAGTGCAGGTTGTGGATCGTTGCGAGCTGGGGGCCGAGCATTTCGCCGCAGCGATCGAGGTGGCGCAGATAGGCGCGACTGAAACCGGAGCGGCAGGTGTAGCACGTGCACGCCTCATCGAGCGGGCGCGTATCGCGCTCGTATTTCGCGTTGCGGATGCGCAGCGTGCCGTGACGCGTGAACAGGTGCGCATTGCGTGCGTTGCGCGTCGGCATCACGCAGTCGAACATGTCCACGCCCCGTCGTACCGCCTCGACCAGATCCTCGGGTCGGCCGACGCCCATCAGGTAGCGCGGCTTGTCCTTCGGCAACAGGGGCTCGACCGACTCGAGCGTCGCATTGCGCTCCGCTTCCGGCTCGCCGACCGCGAGGCCGCCGATCGCATAGCCGTCGAATCCGATGTCGATGAGACCGTCCGCCGAGCGCTTGCGCAACGCGGGATAGACGCCACCCTGCACGATGCCGAACAACGCATTCGGGTTCTTCAGATCGTCGAAACCGCGGCGTGATCGCTCGGCCCAGCGCAAGCTGAGTTGCATCGATTCGCGCGCCTGGCTTTCGGTCGCAGGATACGGCGTGCACTCGTCGAAGATCATCGCGATATCGGAATCGAGAACATGCTGGATGCGCATCGACTCTTCCGGCGACAGGAACACCTTCGAGCCGTCGACCGGGGACGCGAACGTCACGCCCTGCTCGGTGATCTTGCGCTTGTGCGCAAGGCTGAAGACCTGGAAGCCGCCGGAGTCGGTCAGGATCGGTTTCTGCCAGCCGATGAAGCGATGCAGGCCGCCGAACTCGCCAACCACGTCGAGGCCCGGACGCAGGAACAGGTGGAAGGTATTGCCGAGAATGATTTCGGCGCCGACTTCGAGCAGATTCTGCGGCGTCATCGCCTTCACCGAGCCGTACGTGCCGACGGGCATGAATGCCGGCGTCTCGATCGTGCCGCGCGCGAACGTGATGCGGCCACGGCGTGCGCTGCCGTCGGTAGCCAGCAACTGGAAATCCATCGCGCTCATGCGGCGTGCCTGTCGGGGAAAATCAGCATGGCGTCTCCATACGAGAAAAACCGGTATCGCTGCTCGACCGCATGGCGGTACGCGTCGAACACACGCTCGCGTCCGGCAAACGCCGACACCAGCATCAGCAGGGTCGATTCCGGCAGGTGGAAATTGGTGACCAGCGCATCGACGCTGCGGATGCGGTAGCCGGGGAAGATGAAAATCTGCGTTTCGCCAGCGAACGGCGCGACTTCGCCGTCGCGCATCGAGGACTCCAGCGCACGCACGACCGTGGTGCCGACCGCGACGACGCGTCCTCCGCGTGCGCGCGTCTGACGCATTTTCTCGACCAGCTCGGCGCCGACGTTGAGCCATTCGCGATGCATCGCATGATCTTCGAGGCGCTCGGCACGCATCGGCTGGAATGTGCCGGCGCCCACGTGCAAGGTGATGTAGCCCGTATCGATGCCGCGCCCCGCCAGCGCGTGCAACAACGCTTCATCGAAGTGCAGCCCGGCGGTCGGTGCCGCGACGGCGCCAGCGATGCGCGCGAACACGGTCTGGTAGCGCTCGGCGTCGGCACCGTCGGCTTCGCGTTCGATATACGGCGGCAGCGGCATGCGGCCGAGGCGCAGCAATACTTTTTCAAGCGGCTCGACCGTGTCGAAACGCAGCAGGAAGAACTCGCCATCGCGGCCAAGCACGGTGATCTCGCTGCCGTCCTGCAGGACGATGCGACCGCCCGCCTTCGGCTTCTTGCTAACGCCGAGCTGGGCGCGCGCCTCGTGCGTGCCGGTGACGCGTTCGATGAGAATTTCGACTGCACCGCCGCTGTCCTTGCGACCGAACAGGCGCGCCGGCAGCACGCGCGTATCGTTGAACACGAGCAGGTCGCCGGGATGCAGCAGGTCGACGAGATCGGCAAAACGCCGATCTTCGAAACGGGTCTGCGCCGAGTCGACAACGAGCAGGCGGCTCGCCGAGCGGGTCGCCAAGGGCGCCTGTGCGATCAACTCGGGCGGCAGGTCGAAATGGAAATCGGCTTTCTTCAAGGATGACGCGAACGGGCTGGCGGGCGCGCATTGTAGGCCAGCATGCGCGCCGCGATCCGCTTCACGCGTTACGCGCGCGCCTGCGCTGCCACGCGAGCGCAGCGAACGCAAGCAGCGCCAGACCGCCGACCACGGCATAGGGCAAGGCCTTGCGTGCGGCGTGCCTGAACGCGGCAACGCGCTCGGAATGCCGGCGGCGCTCCGCATCCGCGAAATCGGGCACCTCGCATCGGGTACCGAAAGCAACCGCCCATGCCACGTGCGGACCGTCCTTCACATACCGGCGCCAGTACGTGCGCGCGCTGTCGACGTCGGTGTTCAGGACATACCCGGTCGCCGCGCACAACAGCGCCGCGTAGGCCTGCGAGCGATGCGGCACGAGGTCCGCGCCACGCGCGGCGAACTCCGCGGCGACATAGCGATAGTGGAAGCGCTTGTCCGGCCTCGCCCGCGTCGCTTCGGCGCGCCTGCGCTCGTCGGCGCCGGGACCGGCCTCGAACGGAAGCACGGTCTTCGCAGCCGACGATTGGGTATCGTCCAGCCGGCTCGGGCCGTAACCGAATGCATAGACGTTCTCGAAACTGCCACCCCACGACGCCATGTCGGGGCCGTAGTCGTAGCCGAGCAATTCCATGCCGTTCTGGCGCGCGAGCACGGACGCCTGGTACCACGCCTGCGCCCGTTCGATGTCGCCACCACGCACCGCGCTCCGGCGCGCGTCGGCGTAGGCGTGCGCTTTCTTGCGCACGATCGGATCGTCGAAATACGCAGGTGCCTCGTCCCAACGCTCCGCACGCAGAAAGCGTCGCGCCAGCGTCGCGGCAAACGGTCGCGCCGTGTATTCGCCGCCACCCTCCTGCATGGATTGCGCTTTCGCGGCTTCGCCCGCGTGTGCGTCCACGAACGCGTGCAGTTCCTCAACGGTCAACACGCGTTCGGCGACGAACGCCGCATCGGCGGAGTACACGGGTGCTGCAGCATAAAGGTGTTCCATCGCTGCGACGTATTCGCTGCGCGCGAGCGCGAGCGTGCCGGCCTCGCCCTGCACACGGCAATAGTCGTTGTCGCCATCGCGCAGGTTGTCGTCTGTCGCAGGCTTCGGCACGTAAACCGGAAAAGCCTTCACCGCCTCGGCGTAGGCGGCGGCGGCGCGCGGGAGTTCGCCGGCACGCAACGCGAGCTTCGCACGCACCCAAGCCGCCGGGCCTTCATGGCTTTTTGCAGCGAATTTCGCCGCAAGTTCGTAACGACCGTGCTGGTAGGCGAACGCAGCGAGTTGCGCCACGCCGTCGCCGTCCTCGATCGTCACGTGTTCGAGGGCATCGGCGAACGCCGTCGATGGAAGAGGCGCTGTTCCCGCAGCGACCTTGTGACCTTGCGACCCGGCGTCCGCAATGTCGTCATAGATGAAACCATCGCCGCGCGTGCGCAGATAGACGGCAAGCAACTTGCGCGACAGCGGATCGTGCACGGCCTGCTGCAGACTCGCGGGGTCGCGCAACACCCGTTGTGCGACCAGTGCAAGCGATGCGTCGCCGAAACGCGATCCTTGCGCGGCCTGCTCGGCGTAAAGACGCACGGCAGCCGGTATATCGTGTGCGGCCACGTGCAGGCGCGCTTCCTCGCCGTAGCTGTCGAGCGCGAGACCGAGCGGATCCTCGGCGCCTGCGGCGACGCGCTCGCGCACCTGCGCGTACGCATGCATCGACTGCTGCGGATCATGCTCGGCAAAACTGCGCGCCTGCATGTAGACGGCCCAGACCTCATAGTGCTTGCGGTCCATCGGCGGCAACGCGAGGACGCTGGCGAAACGCTGACCCGCAACCGCCAATTCGCCGTGCGCGAAGGCGACTGCTCCCGCGAGATAGCGCCGCGCGTCCTCCGGCAAGCCTTCACCGCTTGCATAGGCCATGTCCGCATCCGACTGCGCGCGCACGCTCTGCGCGCGTTCGTAGTCGTTGCCGAGCCACCGACGCTCGACGTCGTCGCGCGTTGCGTGTTCCGCCGGGACGTAGATCCAGTCGGCGGCTTCATTTGCCTTGAATGATTTCGCGGGCGCATGCACAAGGTTTTTCGCTTCGCTCGCGAATACGCCCCGCGGAAGATCGGCGAGGGTGCCGACGCGGTCATCGAGCAGTGCCGTCGGAAAATCCGGACCACACGCGAATGCGCGAATGCTCGCCACCGAGCCGACGATGACGAGCACGATCGATTTCTTCATGAGTGGGCCTTGCCTGCTTGCCGTGCGTCAATGACGACGTGCGGCCGATTCGCGCATCGTACCCATCCGACAGCGCGGCTGCGTCCTGGCGCAACCTGCAATGCGACAGCGGGTACGAAACGCGGCTGATCGGCACGCGTTGCGTCAACCGACCATCCGGCGGATGCGTCGTAGGTCGTGCATGCGCCGCCGACGATACGGAACGACATCGGTTCGGCGGCTATGCCACCGCGATTGACTGCGACGATGTCGATCGCGCCGTTGTCGCGTGCGCGCAAATCGATATCGATGCCGGCATCCGGCGTCCGGCCGGCGATCACCTCGCGCAGCGCATCCAGTGTCCACGCGCGTTGATCGCCGGGCAGCGGCAAACGGAACCACACGGCGCCCCGCCAATGCAGCGGAGGTTCTGCGCGCAAACGCGCAAGAAGATCGACGACCGCGCGCGGATCCGTTTCGAGTTCGCGCGCATCGTCGCCCACTGCGGCGTCGACCTTCATCTCGCTTTCGACGGCGCGAACACGCCCACCGGTATCGAGCGCGACGCGTGCGCCGTAGGTCGGCAGCGCGATGCGGAACGGATGGGGTGACCGCAGCGCGAACGCGCGCGTCCAGCGTTCGGCACGTTCGGCATCGAACAGGCCGTACGTCGGATTGCGCACCGCATGCACCTGCAGGACAGCTTCGTCACTGGCCCCAAGGACCACGTCGAGGTCCGGCGATGCGAGCCACGCAGGCAGCGCCGTGATCGACAGACGCACGTCGCGTGGCAGGATCGCCCGCAGTGAACGCA
The DNA here is from genome assembly GCA_039921645.1 of Dokdonella sp. GTDB lineage: Bacteria > Pseudomonadota > Gammaproteobacteria > Xanthomonadales > Rhodanobacteraceae > Dokdonella_A. Next base: position 1,730 of record JBDSBK010000226.1, on the reverse strand, counting down.
GCCGCGTCACGTAGTCCGCGAGACGGGCGCTGGCGCAGTCGTAGTCGATCTCGACGGCGTCGAAGGCGGCGCCCTGCGATCGCCATCGTTCGAGCAGTCCATCCAGATAGATGTGGAGTCGGCGAATGTCGGGCGGGTCTGCGGCGCCGTCGTAGCGCACCACCGCAACGCGCGTGCGTGCATCGCCGACGAAGGCCTCTGGATCCGCCTGGGTTTCGACCCAGCGACCTTCACGGCCGGCTTGCGCCACCAGTACACGCACCCCGCCAAACATGTCGCGGCTCGCGACAAGCGCTTCGCGCAACGCTGGCGACCACTGGCGTTGCCAGACGTAAACCTCGTCGGTCGATGCCGATGCGACGGTGCAGATCGAGAGCAGTGCGAGCCAGCAAGCCCACGCGACGACGACGCGCCGATCACTCAAAGCCAGCCCTTCTGCCGCGCCAGCCGGTACGCCTCGATGCGGTTGCCGACGCCGAGCTTGCCGATCGCCTCGGACAAATAGTTGCGCACCGTGCCGTGCGACAGATTCAGACGCTCGGCAATGTCACCGGCAGAGAGGCCTTCGCCCGCCAGACGCAGCGTCTGGCGTTCGCGATCATTGAGCGGGTCTGCATCGGACCAGGCTTCGACCGCAAGTTGCGGATCGATCGACCGGCCGCCGCGATTGACCTTGCGCAGCGCTTCGGCGAGTTGCTCGGCTGGCGCATCTTTCAGCAGATACCCACTGACGCCGGCTTCGAGCGCGCGGCGCAAAAACCCTGATCGGGCGAACGTGGTCACGATGACGACCTTGCACGGCAGCTCGTGGCGTTGCACGCGCTGCGCGAGCTCGAGACCGGTCAGACCCGGCATCTCGATATCGGTGACGAGGATGTCCGGCTTGAGTTGCTGCAGCGATCGCCAAGCCTCCTCGCCATCGGCGGCGCCGCCGACGACATCGATATCCGGTTCCAGTTGCAGCAGCGCCGACAAGGCGCCGCGAACCATCGCCTGGTCTTCGGCAAGGAGAACGCGAATCACGGTGCGGAACTTCCTGGTGGCGACGTCGACAGGCAACGTCCGTGCTGCGGACTCTAGCGCAACTCGCGATGCTCGCCGCAGCGCTCAGGCCACCGCGTGCGTGACGCCGCTTGCGACCGCCAAGGGCGGCAGTGGCAGGCGCGCGGTGATGCACGTGCCTTTTCCGCGCACCGAAGCAATCTCAAGGGATCCGCCGAGCGACTGCAAGCGCTCGCGCATCCCGCTCAGACCATTGCCCGGAACGATGGTCTGACCGACGCCGTCGTCGATGACGAGCGCGTGAGCTTCGCTGGCGTCGACCGCAACCTCCACGCGCGCACGGGTCGCGCGCGCGTGCCGCTGGATATTGGTGACCGCTTCGCGCACGGTCAGCGCGAGTACGGTTTCGATCTCGGGTGGCAGGCCGGCATCGGGCAGCGTGTAGTCGAGACGAACGTCGATAGATTCGAGCAGCAGGCGCGCCGACGCGAGTTCAGCGCCGAGGCCGGCCGTGCGGATGCCCGATACCGCGCGGCGCACTTGTCCAAGCGCGTCGCGCGCGACGCGCTCGACATCGACGATCTCGCGGCGTGCGGCGAGCGGATCGCGGTCGAACAGCTTGACCGCGAGCTCCGACTTCAACGTGATCAGTGACAGGGTATGGCCGAGCAGGTCGTGCAGGTCGCGCCCGATGCGCTCGCGTTCGGCCAGCGATGCGAGACGTCTGA
>JBDSBK010000225.1:0-4228 GCA_039921645.1 Dokdonella sp. | reverse complement strand
ACGACGGCGCCGTCGAGCACGGTCGCATGCATGCCGATCAGGCAGGCGTCGTGGATCGTGCACGCATGCACGACGGCGGCATGCCCGATCGTCACGTCGGCACCGATCACCAGCGGAAACCCCTCGTCCGTGTATTCACCCGCATGCGTCACGTGCAGGATCGAACCGTCCTGCACGTTCGTGCGCGCGCCGATGCGGATGAAGTGAACGTCACCGCGCGCGACGACGCCGGGCCACAGCGATGCATCCTCGCCAATCTCGACATCGCCGATCACGTGCGCGGCGGGGTCGATGTAGGCGTTCGCGCCGAGGCGCGGGAAGATGCCCTGATAGGGTCGCAGGTTCATGCGTGGATATCCGGAAATGAGCGCAAGCCTAGCATCCCCGCGCGCTTGATTTCGTGGCCGCAACACGCCACGTTAGGCAGCCAGCCCGCGTGAAATCCACCGATGACGACTGCCAACCCCCTGCTTGAAAACGCCGTCCTGCCGCGCTTTTCGGCGATCCTCCCCGAACATGTCGAGCCTGCGGTCGACAGCGTGCTCGCCGACTACCGCGTCGCGATCGACGCGCTGCTCGCTTCCAACGCACCGCGGGATTTCGCGACGGTGATCCTGGCCGGCGAGGAATGCGAGGATCGATTGAACCGCGTTTGGGCACCGGTGTCGCACCTGCACGGGGTTGCCGATTCGGAGGGGCTGCGCAAGGCGTACTCGGCCGCACAGGAAAAAATCGTCGAGCATGCGAGCGCATTGGGACAGAACCGCGAACTGTATGCGGCGGTTGAATCGGTAGCCGGCACGCCAGCGATGAACGCGTTGCCGCGCGCCGCGCGCACCCTCGTCGAACATGAGTTGCGCGACTTCAGACTGTCCGGCGTGGCGCTCGAGGAACCCGCGCGCTCGCGCTTTCGCGAGATCGCCAATGAACTGGCACGGCTTGCGACCGAATTCGAGGAAGCCGTGCTCGACGCGACCGACGCCTGGAGCGAGTCGATCGAGACCGAGTTCGGCCTCGCCGGCATTCCAGCGTCGGGGCGCGCGACCTTGCGCGAATACGCGCAGGAGAAATCAGAAAATGGCTGGCGGGTCACGCTGAAGCAGCCGAGCGTACAGGCGGTGCTCACGTATGCCGACGATCGGGCGTTGCGCGAGCGCGTTTATCGCGCGTATCAGACGCGCGCCTCGGACGAAGGCCCGAACGCCGGAACCTTCGACAACTCGCGCCGCATCGACGGGATCCTCGCGCTTCGGCACGAGGCGGCGCAGCTGCTCGGCTTCGCCGACGCGGCCGAAGAATCGCTGGCGACGAAGATGGCGCCATCGCCGGATGCGGTATTCGCGTTCCTGCACGACCTCGCCCTGCGCGCGAAACCGGTGGCGCAACGCGAACTGGTCGAGCTGCGCGCATTCGCCGCCGATGAACTCGGCATCGCCGATCTGCAACCGTGGGACGTCGGCTACGCGTCGGAGAAGTTGCGCGAGCGCAAGTACGCGTTGAACGAGGAAGAGCTGAAACCCTACTTTGCGCTGGACCCGGTCATCGCGGGCCTGTTTGCGATCACCGAACGCGTCTTCGGCATTACGTTGAAGCAGCGAACGGATGTCGACGTCTGGCACGCGGACGTGCGCTATTACGACCTCGTCGACGCGAACGGCAAGGTGTTTGCGGGCACTTATGTCGACCTCTTCGCGCGCAGCGGCAAGCGCGGCGGCGCGTGGATGGACGTCTGCGTGAATCGTTTCGTGCGCGAGCGAAGCGGACACGCCAACAGCTTGCAGTTGCCGGTCGCGTTCCTCACCTGCAACTTCGCGCCGCCGACTGCAACGACACCGTCGCTGCTGACCCACGACGACGTGCTGACCTTGTTCCATGAGTTCGGCCACGGCCTGCATCACCTGTTGACCGACGTCGACTATCCCGGCGTCGCCGGCATCAACGGCGTCGAGTGGGACGCGGTGGAGCTGCCGAGCCAGTTCATGGAGAACTTCGGCTGGCAGCGCGCAGCGCTCGATCTTTTTGCGCGCCACTGGCAGACCGGCGCCGCGTTGCCGGATGAACTCTTCGCGCGCATGCAGGCAGCGCGGCATTTCCATGCCGGACTGTTCCTCGTGCGCCAGCTTGAATTCGCGCTGTTCGATTTCCGCATCCATCGCGAATTCGATCCGGTGCGCGGCGCGCGCGCGCTGGAGATTCTCGGCGAGGTGCGCGCCGAAGTCGCAGTGCTGCAAGCGCCGCATTGGCAACGCTTCCCGCATGCGTTCACGCACGTATTCGCGGGCGGTTACGGCGCAGGCTACTACAGCTATCTGTGGGCCGAAGTGCTCTCGGCCGACGCATTCGGGCGCTTCGAGGAAGCCGGCGTCTTCGACCGCGCGACCGGCGAGGCCTATCGGCGCGCGATCCTCAGCGTCGGTGGCTCACGCCCCGCGCTGGAGAGCTTCGTCGAATTTCGCGGGCGCGTGCCGGACCCGGCTGCGCTGTTGCGCAGCTATGGCCTTGTCACCGGAGCGGCCTGATCGCCGCCTGCGCTAATATTGCCGCATGAAACTTGCCAGCTGGAACGTCAATTCTCTGAACGTGCGTCTGCCGCATGTGCAGCAGTGGTGCGCCTCGGCGCAGCCGGATGTGCTTGCGCTGCAGGAAACCAAACTCGAAGACGCGAAGTTCCCTGCCGCCGCGCTCGAAGCGGCCGGCTATCACTCGGTGTTCTCGGGGCAGAAGACCTACAACGGCGTCGCGATCCTCGCGCGCCAGCCGATCAGCGACGTCGAACACGGCGTTGCCGGCTTCGACGATCCGCAGCGGCGCATTCTCAGCGCAACCGTCGGCGATGTGCGCGTTGTGAATCTCTATGTCGTCAATGGTCAGGCGGTCGGCAGCGAGAAGTTCGCCTACAAGCTCGACTGGCTGGCGAACGTGACCGCGTTCCTCGCCGAGGAAATCCGCCGCCATCCGCGCCTCGTCGTGATGGGCGATTTCAACATCGCACCCGACGATCGCGACGTGCACGATCCCGACGCGTGGCGCGACCAGATCCTGTGTTCTGTGCCCGAGCGCGATGCGCTCAAGCGCATCCAGGATCTCGGCCTCGCCGACAGCTTCCGGCTCTTCAACGAAGACGCCGGACACTACAGCTGGTGGGACTATCGCCAGGCCGCGTTCCGCCGCAACCTGGGTCTGCGCATCGACCTCGTGCTGGTGTCCGACGCGTTGCGCGCGCGCTGCCGCAGCGCGAGCATCGATCGCGAACCGCGCACCTGGGAGCGCGCCTCCGATCACACTCCTGCCGTGCTGGAAATCAACGATGTCTGAGTGGCTGGTTTCACCGACCGACAACGAGCTGGAGGAACTCGACCAGTTCCTGCGCGCGCACGGCAGCGACGAGGATCTGCTCCTCGACGGCGTGCACGGGTTCCTGACTGCGCTCGCGATTGGGCCGACGCCGGCAAAGCCGGAGGAATGGTTGCCGGAAATCCTGCACGAGCCGTTCATCGATTCGAGTCTGGGCGAGCGCGTACTGACCCTGCTCGCACGCCTCAACGATGCGATCGCGCCCGAACTCGAGACCGGCAGCTACGAGCCGATTCTCGGCGAACTCGACATCGAGGAAGGACCGCCCGCATTCACGGCGCGCGGCTGGTGCGAGGGATTTTCGCGCGGCATCGACCTGCGCGCTCCGGTGTGGGAGGGCCGACTCGGACACGACTCGGAACTGATGGAATTGCTCGGGCCGATCATCGCGCTCGCGATCGACGACGGCGTGTTCGAGAGCGATGCCGAATTCGCACCGCTCGGCGACGAGGAATACGACGAATGCCTCGCGCAGATACCGGCTGCCGTCGGTGCGGTCGCGCAGTACTGGCACGATCACCCGCTGAGTACCGAGGAGCAGAACGCGCCTCCGTCGGATGGCGCGCAAACGCCGCCGCGTCGACGCAGCGGGCGCTGGGTGCATTGATTCGCTTTCCTTCGGGCGCATCCCGCCGATGGTCTGTGAGCGGCTTCAGCCGCGATGCTTTTGCAGTTTCCGCACAAACACTTCGCGGCTGAAGCCGCTCCCACAGAAGCACGTTTCACTGAAGTCCACTTTGCAAAAGTGGGGTTCGTGCAAGGCAGCTTCGATGCGCTCCGCCAGGCAGCGTCTTGTCTCGCGTGATCACCAGGCTGCCTCACATCATCCGGCTGCAGGGATGACGAGCCCCCTTTCATTGTGGGAGCGGCTTCA
>JBDSBK010000224.1:0-5549 GCA_039921645.1 Dokdonella sp. | reverse complement strand
GCGCGCATCGCTGATGAAGTGTTGCGCATGCCCGGTGGCGGGATCGAGCAGGTCCAGTCCACCGCGATCGGAACCGATCCATATGGCACCGTCGTGCGTCTGCGTGATCGCATAGACGCCCCCGACTGCAAGGCTGTCGGGGGCACCATCGACGTGAGCATAGTGGCGAAACGAACTGCATCCGGCGCAAAGCGCATCGACGCCGTTTTCCATCGTTCCAAGCCACAGCGTTCCGTCGCGATCGAAATACAATTGATTGAGCTCGTCGGAAACCAGGCTGGTCGGGTCGCCGGCATTGTGGCGATGGTGGTCGAAACCGCTGCCGTCGCTGCGCAACCGGTCGAGCCCGCCGCCGCGCGTTGCCGCCCACAATGCACCGTCAGGTCCGCGCGTCGTCGCAATGACGAAATTGTGCGCGAGGCTGTCGGGCTTCTCCGGCTGATGGACATAACGCTGAAGCAGGCCGCGATCAAGATCGAAATGGCTCAAGCCACCGTTTTCGGCGGTCCCGAACCAGAACGTCCCGTCGTCGTCGGCCTGCACGGACAACACCGAGCCGCCCGGCAGCGCCTTCGGTCCGGTGCCTGTATGCACGGAGACGAACCCGGCCGTGCGCGGGTCGAACACGCTGACGCCATTGCTCCATGTTCCAACCCAGATCTGACCATCGCGATCCTCGAACAAGCTGAAGGCGCGATTGCCCGCCAGCGAATCGGGTTGTCCGGCCGAGTGCCGGAACGAATCCATGCGCCGCGTCTGCGGATTGAGTCTCGACAAACCCGCATTCTCGCTGCCGAACCAGACCGCACCATGGCGATCCACCAGAACATCGGTGATGTCGGCGTCGGCCAGCGCCTGCGTGGAATTGGCGTCGAAGCGATCGATCTCCGCACCGCTGGCATTGAATCGATAAAGGCCTTGTTTGGACGCGGAAATCCACACGTCGCCGCCCGCCGCTTTCTCGAGGGCACGGCCGCTCAGGTGAGCGCCCGACTGCGCGGCCCATTCGCGCAATTCTCCGCTCGCACGATCGCAACGGAACACGCCCGTGTTGGTGCCCAGCAGAAGACCGCCGTCGTCGAGCTCCAGGATGGCCTGGAGACGCTCCAGCGCAGTGCTGCGGCAGCGCGATTCCACGAAATGCGCACCGGCTTCGTCGTAGCGCTGCAGACCGTGTCCGCGCGTGCCGACCCAGACCGTGCCGCTGGCATCCTCGAACAGCACGCTGACGAATTCGTTGCCGATGGCATCGGCGCGATTCGGGTCCGGACCGAAATTCTCGAAACGATCCAGACGCGCGTCGTAGCGACTGACGCCGCCGCTGGTGGTGGCGATCCACAAGCGCCCTTTGCGATCCAGCAGAAGGCGGCGCAGATTGTTCGCGGCCAGCGACCACGGATCGGCGCGATCGTGTTTGTAGACGCGAAACCCGTAGCCATCGTAGCGATCGAGGCCATCCTGGGTGGCAATCCAGATGAAACCCTGCGCGTCCTGCACGATGTCGAGCCCGCTCGGCTGCGACAAGCCCTGCTCGACGCCGATGTTGCGAAAGCGCACGCGTTCCACACCGATGCTTTCGTCAACCCCGACACGCGCAAACGCTGCGCCGGCGACCATTGTTGCCGCCAGCCCGACGGCCAAGCATGCCGCCCATCGCACCGCCCAGCGCCCCCTGTCGTGCATGTGTCGAGGCTAGCCCGCAGCAGGCCAACAACACAAGCGCGACGCATCCGACGGCGAATTGCCGCGCCGCAACAGCGCGCGCATAATCGCCGTGTTTCGGCGCGGATCTTCGGCGCCGCCATCGCATTGTCCATCGCTCGAATCGTCCTCTGGAGGTTTCCATGTCCGACATCGTCATCGTCGGTGCCAAGCGCACCGCGATCGGTTCCTTCCTCGGCCAGTTCACCGGCGTACCGACGCCGACGCTCGGCGCTACCGCGATCAAGGCCGCGCTCGCGCAATCGGGCGTCGCCGCGGGCGATGTCTCCGAGGTGATCATGGGCTGCGTATTGCCAGGCAATCTCGGTCAGGCGCCGGCGCGACAGGCAGCGCTCGCGGCGGGCCTGCCGGTATCGGCCGGCTGCACCACGATCAACAAGGTCTGCGGTTCCGGCATGAAGGCGATCATGCTCGCGCACGACCTGATCAAGGCGGGTTCCGCGCAGATCGTGGTCGCCGGCGGCATGGAATCGATGAGCAACGCACCGCACATGATTCCGAACTCGCGCACCGGCAACCGCTACGGCAATTTCGAAGCGGTCGACCACATGGCGTGGGACGGATTGACCAATCCCTACGACGGCAAGTCGATGGGCGTGTTCGCCGAAAACTGCGCCGACAAGTATTCGTTCACGCGCGAGCAGCAGGATGCGTTCGCGACCGAATCGGTCAAGCGCGCGCAGGCAGCGATCGCTTCGGGTGCCTTCGTCGACGAGATCGTTGCGGTCAAGGTGAGCACGCGCAAGGGCGACGTCGAGTTCGCCATCGACGAACAGCCGGGCAAGTCCGATGTCGCGAAGATCCCCACCCTGAAACCGGCATTCCGCAAGGAAAACGGCACGGTCACGGCGGCCAGCTCGTCGAGCATCTCGGACGGCGCCGCCGCGACGGTCGTGATGAGCGCGGATGAAGCGAAAAAGCGCGGCATCCAGCCGCTCGCGCGCATCGTCGGCCATGCCACGCATTCGCAGGAACCGGAATGGTTCACGACGGCGCCGATCGGCGCGATCCAGAAACTGCTGAAGAACGTCGGCTGGAACGTCGCCGATGTCGACCTGTTCGAGGTCAACGAGGCATTCGCGGTCGTCGCGATGGCGCCAATCAAGGAACTCGGCATCGCGCACGAGAAAATCAACGTCAACGGCGGCGCCACCGCGCTCGGACACCCGATCGGCGCCAGCGGTGCGCGCCTCGTCGTGACCCTGATCAATGCCCTCAAGGCGCGCGGCGGCAAACGCGGTATTGCCACCCTTTGCATTGGCGGCGGTGAGGCTACCGCAGTCGCCCTCGAACTAGCTTAATATTCGGCCGCTCCAAATCGCTTTGGCAGAACGGGCACACGCCCCCGCACCCATCACTCGAAAAGGAAGACTTCCGATGAACTTCAAGCATATCGCCCTCGCCACCGCGCTCATGACCGCGCTGGCCGCATGCAGTGACAACGCTCAGCAGCAGGCGCAGGAAGCGGCGGACAAGGCTGCGGTGGCGACCAAGCAGGCCGCAGCCGATGCCCAGGCGGCGGCGAAGAAGGCTGCAGAGGCCACCGCCTCGGCCGCGCAACAGGCTGCCGACGCGGCCAAGCAGGCTGCGGATGCGACCAAGGACGCGGCCAACACGGCCGGCGCCGCCGTCAGCACCGCTGCCGTCCAGGCCGCCGATGCCACGAAGGCTGCCGCCGACAAGGCGAAGGACTCCGCCGCCAACGCGGTTGATGCGACCAAGGAAGCCGCCAGCGACGCCGGTGCAGCGATGAAGGCCAGCGCAAACTCCGCGATGCAGGCGGCGAAAGACGCGAAAGCGGCCGACGCACCCGCCGCGAAGAAGGAGTAATCGAACCCCGCGCGAACTCGCGCGATTCGATGACGCGCCGGCCGCCTCGTGCGGCCGGTTGCGTTTATGGCTTGCGCAAATGCCCGGCGTGCCGGCTTTCGCAAAATCCACCGCTATGGTTTGATCCGCGCTCGCCGCCGCAGGACCCCGCATGACGCCCATCGACAGCAAGATCGATACCCGCAGCCCGGATTTCCGGGATAACGCCAATCAGCTGCGCGAAACGGTCGAGCAGTTGCGCACCGAACTCGCGAAAGCGGCGCTGGGCGGTGGCGACAAGGCACGCAGCAAGCACACCGAGCGCGGCAAGCTGCTGCCGCGCGAGCGCATCCGCGCGCTGCTCGATGCTGGCTCGCCTTTCCTCGAACTGTCGCCGCTTGCCGCACACGGCATGTACGACGACGCGGCTCCCTGCGCCGGCGTGATCACCGGCATCGGACGCGTCAACGGCATCGAAGTGCTGGTTATCGCGAACGACGCCACCGTCAAGGGCGGCACCTATTTCCCGATGACGGTGAAGAAGCATTTGCGTGCGCAGGAAGTTGCGCTCGAGAACCGCTTGCCCTGCCTCTATCTGGTCGACTCCGGCGGCGCATTTCTGCCGCTGCAGGATGAGGTGTTTCCGGACAAGGAACATTTCGGCCGCATCTTCTACAACCAGGCGCGCATGAGTGCGCTGGGTATCCCGCAAATCGCCGTGGTGATGGGCTCATGCACCGCGGGCGGCGCTTACGTGCCGGCGATGAGCGACGAGACGATCATCGTCAAGGAGCAAGGCACGATCTTCCTCGGCGGTCCGCCGCTGGTGAAGGCAGCGACCGGCGAAATTGTCGACGCGGAGACACTCGGCGGTGCGGACGTGCATACATCGATCTCGGGCGTTGCCGATCACTTTGCCGAAAACGATGCACACGCGCTGGACATCGCACGCGGTATCGTCGCCAGCCTCAATCGCCGCAAGACGATCGCGCTCGCGTTGCGCGAGCCGCGCGAGCCGCTGCATCCGGCCGAGGAACTCTACGGCTGCGTGCCGCGCGATACGCGCATTCCATTCGACATCCGCGAAGTCATCGCACGCATCGTCGACGGCTCGGAGCTGCAGGAATTCAAGGCGCGCTACGGCAAGACCCTGATCACCGGCTTTGCGCACATCCACGGTTATCCGGTCGGCATCGTCGCGAACAATGGCATCCTGTTCGCGGAATCGGCGCTCAAGGGCGCGCATTTCATCGAACTGTGCAACCAGCGCAACGTGCCGCTGGTATTCCTGCAGAACATCACGGGCTTCATGGTCGGAAAGAAATACGAACAGGCCGGCATCGCGAAGGACGGTGCGAAAATGGTGACAGCGGTCGCGTGCTCGCACGTGCCCAAGTTCACCATCGTCATCGGCGGCAGTTTCGGCGCAGGCAACTACGCGATGTGCGGCCGCGGTTACCAGCCTCGCTTCCTGTGGATGTGGCCGAACGCACGCATCTCCGTGATGGGCGGCGAACAGGCGGCAAGCGTGCTGGCAACGGTCAAGCGCGACGGCATCGAAGCCGCCGGCAAGCAATGGTCCAGCGATGAGGAAGACGCGTTCAAGGCGCCGATCCGCGATCAGTACGAACGCCAAGGTCATCCCTACTACGCGACCGCCCGCTTGTGGGACGACGGCATCATCGACCCCGCCGACACGCGTCGCGTCCTCGGACTCGCTCTGTCGGCAAGCCTCAATGCACCCATTGAACAAGGCCGATTCGGCGTGTTCCGCATGTGAGGTTCGGCGCGCGGCAGCGTCCACGACAATATCGGTGTCGCACACTCAATGAGCGCATGCGTATGCGAACGTGCCACCCGTTTGCAAACAAATCGTTATGCACATTGTTAAGTCGCTTTTTGTGAGTCCCATCACACGTTCAGCATCCGCATGCGGTCTACCCTCAAAGGCCCTGAAGCGGAACCTGCACCATGGCCATTTTCAATCAGCAACCTGCGGCAAAGAAGGAATCACTCGC
>JBDSBK010000223.1:0-4837 GCA_039921645.1 Dokdonella sp. | reverse complement strand
CGGTGCGTGTGCCGCAGACCATTGCATTGCAGCGGATGGAACCAGGCGATCGCGGCGCCCGGCGATCCACAGGCTCGGCATCGCGAGCGTCGCAAGCCGTGCGCGCACATCGCAGGCGTCCAGTGCGTGCAGGCCGGCAGTCAGTGCCTCGACGGCAGGCTCGCCGCGTGCGAACACGCGCTCCTTCAAGTCGCGCAGCTCGGCTTGCGGATGTTCCGACCCCATCGTTTCGAGCGCGAGGAATCGCTCGATCGCGCGCCCGTAGCGGCTGCGCAGCTCCGCGTCGAACGCGCCGAACACGCTGGCAGCGACACCGTGCGGCCAATCGGGCGCGTCGACGAAACGAGGACTCGCCGCGATCATGCCGAGGCCGCGTACGCTGGCCGAATGATCGAGCGCCGCCTGCAGCGCGACGAGGCCGCCGAGCGACCAGCCCAGCCACACCGCGCGCGGCGTTGCTGCAGCAATCGCGCGCGCGCAATCGGCGATGTCGAAACGGGTTTCCGTGCGGCTGTAGCCGTGCCCGGGCAGGTCGACCAGATGTACGCGGAAATGCGCAGTCAGACGCTCGGTCAGCGGCGCGAAGATACCGCCGTGCATGGCCCAGCCATGGATGAGCACGAGGTCGGGGCCGGCGTCGTGGGTTTCGATATGCATTGTTTCCGCTGTCGCCTTTCAAGCCCTCCCCTTCAAGGGGTGAGCGGGGATTTCGCGCGGCATGCCGCGCGCCAGCGAACGGCTGCACAGAGATGTGCAGACCGGGCCGTCAAGGGCAGGATGCCCGATGGGTGGGGATGGTGTCGTCAAGTCGTTGCGCTGCGGCAGCTATCGCACGCGCGCGCTCGATGCGCGGTTCCAGCAGGCGCCAGAGCAGGATTGCGTAGCGATGCAGGCAGTGGCCGCGTGCGCGCAGCCAGCGCGGTCGCCGATGTTGCGCGAGGATGCGTTCGGCCAGCCACACCTGGTCGAAGCGCTCCCATACGCCCGTGGTGACGCACAGATTGCGCGCGAGAATGGGATGGACTTCGTCGAACAGGATCGCGCGCAGCTCGCCGAGCGTGTACATGGAGCGTGCGAGGTCGCGTGCAGCAGTGCGCACGAAGCTGCGGTACTCGGTGTCGAGGTAGAGGTCGGACAAGGCCAACCACACCGGTCGACGCGCGTCGAGATCCGCCGCTGCGGTTCTCATGCGCGCGCCGCCGCGATCGCATCGAGCAGGCGTTCGACGTCGCATTCGGCATGCAGCGTCGAGATCGCAACACGCAGGCGTGCACCGCCTTCGGGCACCGTCGGCGGACGGATCGCGGGCACGAAAAAACCCGCATCTTCGAGTCGCGCGGCCAGCGCAAGCGCTGCACCACTGTCGCCAACCCAGACCGGCTGGATCGGCGTGCGCGACGCGAGCACGCGGATGCCGCGTGCCGCGGCGCCGTCGCGAAAATGCGCAATCGAGTGCGCGAGCCGGTCGCGCCGCCACCCCTCGAAGCGCGCAATGTCGATCGCCGCGCGCGTCGCAGCCGCGAGCGCCGGTGGCAGTGCGGTGGTGTAGACGAACGTGCGTGCGCGTTGCACGAGGCCGTCGATCAACGCGGCGCTGCCTGCCACGAAGGCGCCCGCGACGCCGAGCGCCTTTCCCAGCGTCGCCATCAGCACCGGTACGTCGTCCTGGGTGAGATTCGCCTCGGCGACGCTGCCGGCGCCATCGGCTCCAAGCACGCCGAGGCCGTGCGCGTCGTCGACCATCAGCGTCGCACGCTGTGCCTTGCACGTGGCGGCGAGCTGCACGAGCGGCGCGACGTCGCCGTCCATGCTGAACACGCCATCGGTCGCGAGCAGTGCGGGCGCTTCGGCGCGCGTCGCGAGTTGGCGCTCGGCACTCGCGATATCCGCGTGCCGATAGCGTTTCAGCGCACAGCCGGCGAGGCGTGCCGCGTCGAGCAGGCTGGCGTGGTTGAGTTTGTCCTGCACGCACAGATCGTCCGCGTCGAGCAATGCGGACAGCACGCCGAGGTTTGCCATGTAGCCCGTCGAGAACAGCAGCGCGCGCTCGCGCCCGGTCCAGCGCGCAAGCGCTTCTTCGAGTGTGGCGTGTTCGTCTCGATGGCCGCCGAGAAGATGCGCCGCGCTGGCGCCGACGCCCCAGTGCTGCGCAGCGCGCACGAGGGCTTCGACCAGCGCCGGGTGCTGGGCGAGACCGAGATAGTCGTTGCTGGCGAAGTTCGTGAGCCGCTTTCCGTCGATCCAGATACTTGCACCTTCGACCGCCTCGACCGTGCGCAGGCGGCGTAACAAGGCTGCATGCGCGCGGTCCTCGTGCGCTTGCGCGAGGCGTTGCAACAGCTCCGGTCGTGCGACCGCAGCGCGCATCAGCGCGGAAGGCCCAGCTGCGCGGCAATCCCCTCGGCCGCGGCCCGATTGACTTCGGCCGGCAGCAACGCGTCGCGCAACGTCGGCAACGCCTGCGCGAGCAGCGTCGAAGCTTCCCTGCGGCGACCCTGGCGCAGGCGCACGTCGGCCAGTTCGCTGCGCGCGATCGCAAGATCGATCGCGGGCGCGTCGTTGGCCTCGAACGCAGCGAGCGCTGTGGCGAGCTCGCGCTCGGCGCCGGCGAGATCGTTCTGCATCAACGCGAGCGCGGCGCGATAGCGGTGCGCGTTGGCGAAGATCGGATGCGTCGGCGGCACCAGCGCGGCCCACAGTTTCTCGGCTTCGCCGATCAGCGCGATGCCGTCGCTGGCGCGCTGCATGCGACGCGCGACCAGCGCCAGCTGCCAGGTCACCATCGCGTACTCGACCGAATCGGTACCGTCGATGCGCGCAGCGCGCGCGCGCAGCTCGGTCAGTTGCGCCAACGCGCGTTCCTGCTGGCCGGCAAGGGCGAGCGTGCGCGCTTCGCTGCGCAGCATGCGTCGCCGCTCCTGATGGTCGGCATCGATGTGCTCGCTGTCGTACACATCGAAGGATTTTCGATAGAGCGCGAGCGCGGCGGGATAGTCGCCCGCGTTTTCGAGTACGCCGGCATAGTTGCCGAGCGAGATCGCCGCATCGAGGCCGCCGAAACCGCTGCCGAGCATCGCGCGATCGGACTTCCGCAGCATAGCCGCAGCCTCGCGGTAGCGGCCGAGATTGTTCAGCGCGAGCGCGAGCTCGTTGGTCAACTCCATCATGCCGGCACCGCCACTGCCGATCACGCGTTCGTGCAGCGCGATCGCCTGGCGCAGCAATACTTCCGCTTCTTCGGCATGACCGCAGCCGTTCAACGCGGAGGCTTTCGCGCGCAACATCGGCACGCGTTCGGGCGCATCCGCAGGTCGCTCCGCGTCGATGCGCGCGAGGCCGCGGGCGACGACGTCTTGCGCCTCGTCGCAATCGCCATCCGTCGCAAGCAGCGCGGCGAGCGTCTGCGCGACATCCGTCGCGACATCCAGCGGCGTCGCGGCTTCATTCGAGCGCTTGAATGCATCGCGCAGCAACGGGATCGCCTTTGCATCGTCGCCGTTGCGGTGATGGGCCAGCGCAAACGTGTGCAGGCTGCGAATCTTCTCGAGCGCATCGTCGGCTGCGAAGCGCTCGCGCAGCGCGTTCGCCAGCGCGGCTTCGGCGAGTGCGGCAGCGCCATCGTTGCTTTCGCCGTACAAGTGACTGAGCTCGTCGTGGTCGGCAGCGAGGCGCAGCGCGCTCGCGCGATCCTCCGCATCGACTCCTTCGAGCCCGCGACGCATGAGCTCGATCGCAGTCGGCGACTCGCCGAGACTGCCGTACAGATGCGCGAGGAGGCGCTGCATGGTGCGCGTGACTGCCGCATCGGCATGCTGCGCATCGAGCGTGCGTCGTGCCGCATCGAGCAGATCGCGCACGCTGACTTGCCGGCTCATCGCGTTGTCGGGCGATGCGGCCTTGAACGCGTCGGTGAGGAAGCCGAGCGCTGCACGTGCACTGCTCGCATCGCGCTCGGACGCATCGCGCGCATGTTGCGCGAGAGCTTCGGCGGCCTGCGCGCGTTCGCGCGCAAGATCGAGGCGCCAGACGAAGAAGGTCAGTGCGATGGCAGCGGCGATGCCGATACCGACGCCAATCCGGTGCCGCGCCGCGAACTTGCGCAATCGGTACATGCGCGTCACGCGCGCTGCGCGCACCGGGCGACCTTCGGCACGTCGGCGCAGATCGTCGCGGAATTCGCCGGCGCTCGCATAGCGACGTGCGGGATTTTCGTCGGTCGCCTTGGCCACGATGCCGGCAAGGTCGGCGTCGACCGGCAGTGTGGCCAGCGTGCCCTCGTGTCCTGCATCGGTGCGCTCGTGCAGCAGTTCGCCGAGCAGCACACCGAGGCTGTAGATGTCGCTCGCAGTGGTGATCGCGCCGCCGCGTTTCTGCTCTGGACTCGCGTAGCCCTGGCTGAACACGCGTGTCGAGGTTTCGCGCGCGGATTCGTCGCCGCTCTCGACCAGGCGTGCGATGCCGAAGTCGAGCAGCTTGACCTTGCCATCGCCGGTAACCATCACGTTCGCGGGTTTGAGGTCGCGATGAATGACGAGGCGCTGATGGGCGTGCTCGACGGCGTCGAGCATTGCGTCGAACAACGCGAGGCGCGCGCTCACGGTCGGCGCGTGCTGCGCGGCGTAGTCGAGCAAGGGCAGACCATCGACGTATTCGAGTGCGAGCCAGGGCTGTCCGTCCTCGCGCTCGCCGCCATCGAGCAGGCGAGCAATATTCGGGTGATCCAGATTGGCGAGGATCTGCCGTTCCTGGCGCAGGCGACGCAGGCCGTCGCGGGTCGGAAAGCCGCGCAGCAACTTGATCGCGACGGCTTGCGAGAAACCGCCCTCGACGCGTTCGG
>JBDSBK010000222.1:0-2640 GCA_039921645.1 Dokdonella sp. | reverse complement strand
GCATCGACCCAGCCGTCGAGCTTGACCCACTTGCCCTTCTCCAGATCCTTGTAGTGCTCGAAGAAGTAGCCGATGCGCTCGAGCCAGTGGCCGGACACCTGGCCGATGTCGGCGATATGGGCATAGCCCGGGAAGGTCTTGGGGTGCGGCACGACGACGAGTTTCTCGTCGGCGCCGGCTTCGTCGGTCATGCGCAGCATGCCGACCGGGCGACAACGGATAACCGAGCCCGGCACCAGCGGCAGTGGCAGGATCACCAGCGCATCGAGCGGATCGCCGTCACCGCCGAGCGTGTGCGGCACGTAGCCGTAGTTGCATGGATAGCGCATCGGCGTCGACAGCACGCGGTCGACGAAGATCGCGCCGGAAGCCTTGTCGACTTCGTACTTGACGGGGTCGGCATCCTTCGGGATCTCGATGATGACGTTGATCTCGTCCGGCACGTTGTTGCCGGCGGGAACGCGTTCCAAACCCATGGCTAGATCCTCGCTGTCTGTCGTCGACCCCGCCGGGCGGAGCGCAGCGGGTCGAGCCCGCAGGGGCGCGAAGAATACGGCAAAGTTTGCGGCGACGCAGCATTCCGCGCCGTGCGCGCGGAAGTCGTTCAGCGTCGCTGTCAGGCCGTTGCGGCGAGTTGGCCGGCATTGGAGTGCAAGGGTCGCGGAAAACTGGCGGCGACCAGCCACGCGGCGCCGGTAAGCGACAACGCGACCGCCAGGCTGGTCCACTCTGCGCGACTGTTGGGCGCGGCGAGCGCACGCGGAACATGCAGGATCAGCACCCAGCAGCCATACATGACTCCGGCCAGAGTGGCCGCCAAACGTGCCTTGACGTTGACGAGGATGGCCACGCCCGCGGCGAAATGTGCAACGCCGGTGAACCAGGCCCAGAACATGTGCGCGGGAATCCAGCCCGGAATCACGCTCGCCACGTAGTCGTTGTAGATGAAATGCAGGATGCCGAACGCCGGCAACGACACGCCGAAGAGATAGCGCCCGAGCCAGCCCATGCGCGCGACGGCAGCGTCGATGCGAGAGGACTCGAGAGGGCTCGCAGCGAGGCTCGCCGCGAAGATCCAGGCTGCGCCGCAGAGCGCCAGCGTTTCGAACGCGCAGGTCCATTCGCCGCCGTCCCGCACGTTGGCAGCGAGCTTCGGCGCGTGCAGGAACAGCAACCAGAGCAGCAACATCGCGGCGATCGCGATGGCGGCGAGACGGGTTTGCCAGCCGGCCAAAACGGCGACGCCTGCAACCATCAACACGCTGCCGCTGAAATACGCCCAGGGCGCATGCGCAGTCACGCCTGCAGGCAATGGCATCAATCCCTGGACGGGTTCGCCAAACACGAAGCTCAAGAGACCGAATGCGATCATGCCGAGCGCAAACACGATATGACCGCGGGCGATGAGAGACTGCATGGCGCTCCAGGCAAGTGCGCAAGGGCTGTTCGAGATGACGGACGGAAGACCGGAACGCCGTATCGAAATCGCGAGTCATCGAGTCGGCAGGCGCAGCTTGGGGCCTGCATCCCGCGATCACGTTGCGCACATTGCGCGCTGGCATGCCCGCCGCGGCTCGACTTCCTCGCTGCAAACGCAGGCGTTCGTCAGGCGCCGTCGAATCCGTTGCGGAAGATCAGATCGCCACGCCATTCGTAGGCACCGAGATCGATACCGGCCCCTTGCGGTCGCGTCACGCCCTCGGCGTCGAGCGCGGGCGCGAACGTCGCGCTGCCGGCATCGATCGCGGCCGCTCCAGGTACCAGATGCAGGTCGAACGGCGGTGCGACGAACAGCGCCGCCGCATTGCCGATCACGACGTTGTGATCGTTCGTGATCGACGTGCCTTCAACCGAATAATCGGTCGACAGGTTGTTGCGCACGATCACGTTCGTGCTGGGTCGACCGTCCTTGTGCGCGTGCACCATGATCCACGGCGGCCCGGGTTGGCCGGCAGCCAGATCGATCACGGTGTTGTTGAAGATGCGCGAATCGCGCATGCCGTAAAAACTGATGCCATGCCAGTGATCGGTGATCACGACATTGTTCTCGACGACCCAGTTGACGAAAAAGCCATCGAAGCAGCCAATCCCCTGCATCGAATTGCGCAACGGATTGTTCGCGTCGGTTGCATTGATGAAGACGTTGCCGCGCAAGGTGACGCCGATGACCTCGCCGGTGCCGACCTGGCCGTCGCTGCCGATCGACCAGCTCTGGAAACCGTCGTCGTGGTTGGCATCCGGCGGATCGCCAATGTAGTCGTTCTGCACGCGGTTGTACTCGAACAGCCCGTAGTCGCCGAGACCGCGCATGCCGTCGCCGGAGAAGCCATCGATCATGTTGTGCCGGATGCTCGCATGCGTGCCGTCGACGCCGATGCCGAAGCGCACATTGCGCAGGCGGCTGTCGTGCACGCTGATCCGCGTGGCGCCGATGTCGACACCGTCGGAGGCGAGATTGATCCACTCGTCCGAACTCCAGCCCGACGCATCGGCGACCGAGAACAGATCCAGGTTTGCGAGTTCGATGTCGGAGGTCGGGCCGAAATAGTTGTGGTCGCTGACCTGCGCCATCGTGATCTGCGCATTGCTCGGCGCGAACGATGGACTGATCGCAAGGTCCCGAACGATCCAGTTCTGCGC
>JBDSBK010000221.1:0-4711 GCA_039921645.1 Dokdonella sp. | reverse complement strand
CCAGATAGGTCTTGCGCTGCGACTGCTCTTCGTATTCCTGGATCGCTGCGAGATTGACCGGTTCGAGACGGCGGATTTTCTGCTCCAGCTCGCCGAGCTCGGTTTGCCACTGCGTCGCGTCCGCCTCACCCGGCAACGTCTCGAACAAGGCCTGGACGTCAAAGCCGGCCTCGACGATCGCACTGTGCAGGGCCTGCGCATGCAGGCGATGTTCCTGCTCGCGCAGACGCAGGTTCGCGACATGTTCGCGATGCTCGTTGAGCGACTGTTCGAAGCGATGGCGTTCCTGCTCGAGGCGACGCAGCTCCGTATCGTGTTCCTGCACCGCCTGGCGTGCCTCGACCATCTGCTTGTCGACGAGCAGACGCTGATTCAGATGCGTCTGCCGCTCGCTCTCCAGGCCTGTCAACGGATCATTGCTCGACGTCAACTGTGCGGCGATCTCTCCGCGGCGCGTATCGAGCTGGGCGAGCTGGCTGTGCATGCGCTGCAGTGACTGCTCGAGGGACGCTGCAGCGGTGCGCCTCGATTCCGTCGACAGCGCCAGTTGATGCGCGGCATCCCGCGCTTCGCGCGCGTTCATGCGGGCTTCCTCGCGCGTTTCCAGCATCGCGCGACGCTCTGCGTCGAGCTGCTGGCGACGCTGCTCCAGATCGCCCATGTTGGTCACCGCGGTATCGAGACGTCCACGCGCCTCGCGCGCCTGTTCGCGGTCCCCGTCGAGCTTGATATTCACTTCTTCAAGTTCGTGTGCGACCCGCGCCAAGCGTTCGTTGGCGCTGTCGATGCGACCGCGATGGCTTTGCAGTTGTCCTGCCACTTCAGCGAGGCGGCGATGAGCGGTGTAAAGCTCACGTTGTGCATCGTCGCGCATGCGTTCGACGTCGATGCGTTCCTGCTTGCCGCGATCGAGCGACTCGGCGTGTGCACCGATCTCGCTTTCCATGTCGCCGATGCGTGCAGAAAGTTCGCGAATTTCGCGTTCGCGTGCGATCACGCCGACCTGCGCGCCAGCGCCTCGCTGCACGCGCAGGAAGCCGTGGCCGAACCACTCGCCTTCCGGCGTCACGGCGGATTCGCCATCGCCCAGCGGCAACGCGCGCGCGGCGGCGAGTGACTCGCAGGCGTGCACGCGCGCCAGCAGTGCACGCGCAGCAGCCGGTCCGCGCACATAGGCGGCAAGCGAGGCATCGGGAACGGGGGACGACTGCGCATCCGAACTCATCAAGACCAGATCAGCGGCGCCCAACGCAGCCAGATCACCCGCGAGCGACCGCGCGTCGTCGACCAGCACTGACTCCAGCCACCCGTCGAGAACGACCTCGACCGCACGTTCCCAACCGGCATCCACCTGGAGTGTCTCACCGAGGCGCTTGCTTTCGCCGAGCCCAAGGTTTTGCAACCACGCCTGCACGGCGCCGCCGGTCTCGCCGAGCGCGGCGTGCTGCAGCGTTTCCAGCGAACCGAGTCGACCCCGCAGATTCTCGAGGCTGCCGCGCGCACTGCTGAGGGCAGTATGCGTCGCACGTTCGTGTTCCAACGCCAATTCGGCTGTGCTGCGACGCTCGTCGAGCGATGCCGTGTGGGTTTCGACCTGCTCGCGCAAAACGCCGTGCTCGGTGTCGAGCGCACTGAGCGCCGACCCCAGCTCGTCGAGGTTCGCTGCGTTGCGCTCCGCTTCGAGCGCCGCGCGACGCTGGTCTGCGGCGAGACATTGCTTGTCCAGGTAGTCGAGGCGCGTGCGTTCGACTTCGGCGGACTGGCCAGCCTGCGACGTCGCCTGTGCGTGCTGGTCCCACGCGGATTGCCATTCGGCCAGTTTCGTTTCTGCAAGACGCAGACTTTCTCCGGCGTCTTCATCCGCCTCGCGCAACGTCGCCAACTGCGGCTCGGCGTCGGCGAGCAATACGCCGAGTTCCTCGAAGCGCTGTCGATCGCCGTCGATATGTTCGGCAAGCTCCGCATGCGCGCGTTCGGTTTCCTGGCGCGCTCGTTCGAGCTGTTCCGCCAGCTCCTTGCTGTGCTGGAGCTGTTGCTCGACTCGCGCAATTTCCGCACCGACGCGATAGACCTCGCCCTGCACCGCATTCATGTGTTCGGTTGCAGTCGCATGCTTTTCGCGGCCGGTTTCGAGGCCTGCTTCGGTGTGGCGCTGCTCGGCGAGCTGCTGTTCGATCGCAAGCTCTGCCTTGCTCCGCGCGCTGGAATGTCCATCGAGCTCGGTCTGCGCGGCGCGCAGATTGAGCGCTTTGACCTCGGCTTCCTTCTTCTTCTGTTCGTCCTTGAACGCCTGCCACCGTTCAGCGGTGCGCGCCTGGCGCTTGAGGTGCTCGAGCTGCTTGTCGACCTCGTCGCGCACGTCGCGCACGCGATCGAGATTTTCGCGTGTCGCCTTGATACGGCTCTCGGTCTCCTTGCGCCGCTCCTTGTATTTCGAGATGCCGGCCGCTTCTTCGAGATGGTTGCGCAATTGCTCGGGATCGGCCTCGACGATCTCGGAGATCATGCCCTGCTCTATGATCGAGTAGCTGCGCGGCCCGAGACCTGTGCCGAGGAACAGGTCGGTGATGTCGCGACGGCGGCAACGCACGCCATTGAGGAAATACTGCGACTGGCCGTCGCGACTGACGATGCGCTTGACCGAGATTTCGTTGTAGCTCGCGTATTCGCCGACGATCAGGCCGTCGGAATTGTCGAACAGCAACTCCACCATCGCGCTGCCAACCGGTTTGCGACTGGACGAACCGGAGAAGATCACGTCGGTCAAGGCGTCACCACGCAGGCGACTGGCCGCGCTCTCGCCCATGACCCAGCGGATCGCGTCGATGATGTTCGACTTGCCGCAGCCGTTCGGCCCGACGACGCCGGTCATGTTGGTAGGCAAGTGCAAGGTCGTCGGATCGACGAAGGACTTGAATCCGGCGAGTTTGATCGTGGTAAGACGCATGCAACGAAACCCTATGTACTGGAACGGTGGTTCAAGCCGTTCGATCTTCTTCGGGAGCGCGCGCATCGATCGCGAGCGCATGGATATCGGTCTGCATCAAATCGCCGAGCGCGGCATACACCGCGCGATGGCGCGCCAGTGCTGCCTGGCCATGAAACGCTGCGCTCACGATGCGTACGCGGAAGTGGCCTCGACCGTCGCGCGCGCCGGCATGGCCGGCATGGCGATGGCTCTCGTCCTCGACCACCAGTTCAAGCGGCGCGAGCGCAGCGGTCAGGCGAGTCCTGATTTGCTCGATCCGATCGATCAAGGCAGCACCTTGCGAAACGGTCGCACGCTGACGTCGCGGTAGACGCCCGCAGCAACGTAAGGGTCGGCGTCAGCCCAAGCTTGAGCTGCGCCAAGGTCCCCGAATTCCGCGACGATCAGACTGCCACTGAAACCCGCCGGGCCCGGATCCTCTGCGTCGATGGTCGGAAACGGACCAGCCAGCAGCAAGCGACCTTCTTCGTGCAGGCGTTTCAGACGTTCAAGATGCGCTGGCCGCGCTGCCTGGCGGCGTGCCAATGAGTCGGGAATGTCGTTGCCGACGATCGCATACCACATGGATGGGCCATCCTTTGAAGGGGGCGTATGTTAGCCGAAGCGGCAGGACCGGACGCCCCGGTTGGACCCGAGCCGTTGCAGATTTGCGCATTTCGCAAATTGTCCGTACCCTACGCGTCAATCGAGAGCCCCGGAAATCCCCGCGCGAGACGCGGCGATACATATGTCCGCCGGCGCACTCGAACCTTGTGTGGGTTTTGCCGACCTCCGGATCAGGGATCCGGGTGTCCTCCGTTGCAGGCGCCGTGCCGGATTGTCGAACCCGCACGCCACGCCGCGACTCGCCATGATCTAAGCATGACCTTCGCCGTGAGGCGCCCGCTGACGCGGGTTTTCAGGTCATGGGATCGAGCATGAACCAGACCGCCGAACAGTCCACTCCAGAAACGCCGGCCAGCACCTTCGCGCAGGTACCGCAGCAGCAGGAAATTGCGCTCGCGGTCGTGCGTGGCCAGCCTGTGCTTGAAATGCCGCAGGACCTGTACATCCCGCCGGATGCGCTTGAGGTCATCCTTGACGCATTCGAGGGCCCGCTCGATCTGCTGCTATACCTGATCCGGCGGCAGAACCTCGACATCCTCGACATTCCGGTAGCCGAGATCACGCGCCAGTACGTCGACTACATCGAATTGATGCACGAGATGAAACTGGAGCTCGCAGCCGAGTACCTGGTCATGGCCGCGATCCTCGCCGAGATCAAGTCGCGGTTGCTGCTGCCCCGCCCACCGACCGAGGAAGGCATCGAAGCCGACCCGCGTGCCGAACTCGTCCGCCGCCTGCAGGAATACGAACGCTTCAAGAAAGCCGCCGAAGACATCGATGCGATGCCACGCCAGGAGCGCGACTTCGCGCCGGCGCACATCGTGGTCGAAGATCGCAACGTCGTTCGCTTGCCGCCGCCGGTGGAATTGCGCGAGCTGCTGCTGGCGCTGAAAGACGTGATGAAGCGTGCCGACCTCTACGGTCATCACGCGATCAAGCGCGATGCGCTGAACGTACGCAGCCGCATGAGTGACGTGCTGCGCGCACTGGGCGACGGCGAGTTCCATCGTTTCGAGAACCTGTTCGACGCGAGCGAAGGACGTCGTGGAGTCGTCGTGACATTCCTCGCCCTGCTCGAACTGGCCAAGGAACACCTGGTCGAGATCATGCAGGAAG
>JBDSBK010000220.1:0-19398 GCA_039921645.1 Dokdonella sp. | reverse complement strand
ATGCCGATGTTGGCGTGCTTGGATTCACCAGGACCATTGACCACGCAGCCCATGACCGCAAGCGTCAGGTTCTCGACCCCGTCGTACATCAATCGCCATTCCGGCATCTTCGCGCGAACATGGTCCTGCACGGTCTTCGCGAGTTCCTGAAACAAGGTGCTGGTGGTGCGGCCGCAGCCGGGGCATGCCGTCACCAGTGGCGTGAACGCACGCAATCCCATCGTCTGCAGCAGTTCCTGCGCGACGATGACTTCGCGCGTGCGCGACTCACCGGGCTCGGGGGTCAGCGAGATGCGGATCGTGTCGCCGATGCCTTCCTGCAGGAGTACGCCGAGTGCCGCGGTCGACGCGACGATTCCCTTCGAGCCCATGCCTGCTTCGGTCAGGCCGAGGTGCAACGCGTAATCGGAGCGCGCAGCGAGATCGCGATACACGGCGATGAGCTCCTGCACGCCTGAAACCTTGCACGAGACGATGATGCGGTCGCGCCCGAGTCCGAGCTCCTCGGCGCGCGCAGCGGAGTCGAGCGCCGAACGAATCAGCGCCTCGCGGCCGACGCGCGCGGCGTCCCAGGGCTGCGCGCGCGCGTGGTTTTCGTCCATCAGGGCGGCGACCATCGATTGATCCAGCGAACCCCAGTTCGCCCCGATGCGTACCGGCTTCGCGTACTTCAGTGCGAACTCGATGATCGCGGAAAACTGCGTGTCCTTCTTCTTGCCGAAGCCGACATTGCCGGGGTTGATGCGGTACTTGGCCAGCGCCTGCGCGCACGCGGGTTCGCGTTCGAGCAGCTGGTGACCGTTGTAGTGAAAATCGCCGATCAGCGGTACGCCGACCCCCATCATGTCCAGGCGTTCGCGAATGCGCGGTACCGCGGCGGCGGCTTCGGGTTTGTCGACCGTGATGCGCACGAGTTCGGAACCGGCACGCGCGAGTTCAGCGATCTGTTTTGCCGTACCCGCAACGTCGGCCGTGTCGGTGTTCGTCATCGACTGCACGACGATGGGCGCGAGATCCGGGGCACGGCCGCCTACCCGCACGCTGCCGACGCTGACGGCAACACTGGGGCGACGCGCGGCTGCCTCATGCGAGGTCGCGGAAGACATCATCGGTTTTCAGGCTCCAATCGGAATTTCAATCGCATGCGCAGGGAGCGCGATGGTACCGGTCGCGTCGGTGCGAGGCGGCAATGCAAAATGCTGGTAGATGCCAGTGGCCTCGATCACGCGCAAACCTGCAACGGTTTCGGTGCGCGCCAGCTGCGGCGGTCCGGCAAGGTCGGCCGGCACGGTCAGCTCGATGTCGTTTGTGGTGCGATCGATTTCGGTCGATACCACCAGTGCGTCATAGTCGCCGCTGCCATTGGCGGCCAGCGGCGCCAACAGAAGCCCGCGCACCGCCGCACGTTGCTGGGCGCCGTTCAGCGCGCGCGCGCCGACGGGCAGGGCGCGCCGCGCGAGCAATTCGACGCCGGCATCCACGCGCCCCTGATCGTCGATGCGGATCCATCGAATCACGCCTACCATCCAGTCCGGCTTGGCATCGACGTTCGTCTCCGGCAACGCAACCCCAACCAGCTCGCCGACGCGCGCATGCCCCTGGCCGCCGGTGGCACCGCGTTCCCACACGATGCGATAGCCGCCCAGACTCTGGTCGAGCACACGTGCCGGCAAGCGCGCCGCACGCGCGGAATTGCCCGCGCCAACGCGCCACGCGGCACCGCGGTCGTCTTCACTGAGGCTGATCATCTGGCCGGAGACGCGGCGCATGAAGCTTTCGAAGTCGGTGCCGCCGGCAAGCGCGAAATGCACGTCGTGCAGGCCGAGAACGGTATCCAGCATGTAACCGCCGCCGAGGCGCGCATGCGCACGCTCGCCGTGGGCATTCCAGGTGCCGAGCAGGCGTCGCGCCAGCCCGACGTCGACCTGCAGCGATGTGCCGCCACGCTGGCGGAAAGCCGCCGTACGCGCCTGCGCGGGCGTTCCCATCAGTTGCGTTTCGATGAAGGCGAACATCGTGTCCAGATGCAGGGCCAACACGTCGCGCTGGCCTGTCACGCGTTCCTCCGGCAGATAGCCTGGACCGCGATCGGCGTCGACGTGGATCAGGATGTCCCTGGCCGCGCCGGTGCTCGAGCGAAATTCGCAATGCGGCGCCAGATTTCGCGTGAACGCGATCAGTTCGCCCTGCTCGCGCTGGGTGCAGCGGTACGGATTGGCAAGCGCCAGCAGCAGCGCGCGTGCGTACGCTGCGCGCGCGTTGAGGCCTTGCGTCTGTGCGTCGTCAATGGCTCGATCATCGAGCCGCAGCGACGATAGAAAGCCATACACATCATGCAGGCGTTGCCAGGCACCCGCCGGCGCCGTGCGGTACAGCAGATACGTCTTCGCCAGAAGTTCATCGCCATGCTGAAGCGCACGCACAGCGGCAAGCACGACCTGCTTGCCGCGCAGAAACGGCACGTTGCCGGCAGGCGCGCACAGGTCGACCAGGGCGCTGCGATAGCAGAGTGCGAGCTCGTGCTGGAAGGCCAGTGCGAGCGCACCCAATTCGACCTTGTGCGGCGGCAGCGGAAAACTGGCGCCGACGATTTGCTTGTCGGCGCCGGCGGCCACTTGCATCACTCCGGGGCGCAGCATCTCCAATGCCTCAAGGCGTCGCGCGCCGTCGAGGCGTTGCCGGTTGAGCTCACTCAGGCCGTCGCGCAAGCGTTGCGCGGCAATCGCGAAATTCGCCATCGGCAGCGCATCGAGCCACGCCCGCAGCGCGCGAGGCTCACTGGCGAATGCGCCCGCAACCGGTGCTGCGCGCTCCGGCAGGCTGTTGCTCAATCGACGATACGCATCATTCATCGGCTTGGTAGCAGTGTCGCGCGGGTAATGGCTATCGTGTCCGTTCGGATCCGAGGCATGTATTTCAACTTCGGCAAATTATAGGCCTTGCGCCGGCAGCTGACCCATTCGCGGCAAAACGCGGGTTGCCGGCGTCTCCGGTGCACTTGACGCTGCCGCTACACTACGACCATGGTCAAAACGAAACCCAAGCCGTCTTCCAGACTCGCCAATCCCACATTGCGACTTCTCGCGGAGCAGGCGTTCAGCCGCGCTGCCGGCGCACCACTGATCGAAGGCAACGCGCTCGACCTGCTCATCGACGCACGCGCGACGTTCGACGCATGGCTGGTGGCGATCCGCGGCGCGAAACGCGCGATCCTGTTCGAGAACTATATCTTCCGTGACGACGAGCTGGGGCGCGAATTCCGCGACTTGCTGGTCGAGCGCGCGAGGGCCGGCGTTCGTGTATGCGTACTACGCGACTGGCTCGGCTGTCTCGGTCAGTCGAGCGCAAGGTTCTGGCATCCGCTGCTCTCTGCGGGTGGCGAGGTGCGCGTCTACAATCCGCTGCATTGGTCGAGCCCGTTCGGCTGGTTGTCGCGCGACCACCGCAAACTGCTCGTCGTCGACGGCAGTGTCGGTTACGTCGGTGGCATCTGCGTCAGCGGCACCTGGCTCGGCAACGAGAAACGCAAGATCGCACCTTGGCGCGATACCGCCGTTGCCGTGCGCGGCCCTGCCCTCGTCGACCTCGTCTGTGCATTCGCCGACGCCTGGGCGCAAGTCGGCGATGCCTTGCCGGCCGAGCTTCTGGACGCATGCAAACGATGCCTGCCCGAGGGACAAACGGACCTGCGCGTGGTTGCGACCGTGCCCAACGTCGCCGGCCTGTATCGACTCGATCAGATGATCGCGGGCGTGGCGCGCAAGAACTTGTGGCTGACCGATGCCTACTTCGTCGGGGTGGCGCCATACGTGCAGGCGCTCGCTGCGGCAGCGCGCGATGGCGTCGATGTGCGCCTGCTGGTGCCGGGTACGAGCGACATTCCTGCCATCGGTTCGCTCTCGCGCGCCGGTTATCGACCGCTGCTCGAGGCCGGCGTGCGCGTGTTCGAATGGAACGGCTCGATGCTGCATGCGAAGACTGCCGTCGCGGACAGCCGCTGGGCACGGGTCGGCTCGAGCAATCTCAACCTTGCCAGCTGGCTGGGCAACTGCGAAATCGACGTCGCCGTCGAGGACGAAGCATTCGCGCGTTCAATGGAGGCGCAATATCGTCGCGACCTCGAAAATTCGACCGAGATCGTGCTCAAGATGGCGCGTCGTCCGCGCAAGGGTGGCGTCGACGAAAATCGCCAATGGCCGCGCGCACAGGGTGGAAGTTCGGGTCGAGCTGCCGCCGGAACATTGCGTCTGGTGAACACGATTGGCGCTGCAATCACGAACCGGCGCGTACTGGGGGGCGCCGAATCGGGTCCGTTGCTCGGCGCAGGCATCGCGTTGCTCGTTGCAACTGCGCTCGCGCTGATCTGGCCACGGCTCATCGCTTGGCCGTTGGGACTGTTGGGTGCCTGGATCGGAGTCAGCCTGATTGCGCGTTACTTCACCTCGCGTGGCAGCGACGACGGCTGATCTCGCGTCGCTGCCCTACCCGTGCTTATCCGCGGTGTGCATCGAGCCACGGCGCCAGCGACACCGACCAGATGTTTTCATTGCCGTTGTCCCAGGCCTGCATGCGTGCAAGATCCTTCCCCGCTTGCGCCGGGCTGCGCGGAAACGCGATCGGCAGCGTGCGCGCGCTGCTGAAATACAGAGTGCGGTGATCGGCACCGAGATGTGCACCCCACGGACTGTTGCGTGCATTCACGGAATCGCCAAGGTCGACCGGGCTGCTCCAGCGATCGCCTTCGCGGAATGCGATGAACAAACGGTCCTGGTCGGGTTTTGCCGCATCGGGCGCATTGAAGACGATAAAAGATTCGTCCGGCGCGATCGCCGGATCGAGCTGGTGAACGCTGTCGCCAAGATCAACCCGCACGGACTGGAGATAGGCTCCATCGCGGTATTGCGAGCGCAGGATGTGGAATTCACCTGTCTGTGCGTCTGGCTGCTGGAAATACACGCTGCCGTCGCCGGCAATGCTCGGAGCGTAGGTTTTCGCGCTGCTGTTGATCGTAACCGGCAAGCGTACCGGCGCACTCCAGCCGTTGCGCCGGCGCTCGACACGCCAAAGATTGCCGCCCTCCTTGACCGGTGCAGCGCCGGCGGTCGCCGGCCGGCTCGACGCGTAGACGATGAACGAACCGTCCGGAGCCATGGCCGGATCGTGATCCAGCCATCGCCCCGAGAACGGCGCGATGCGGGGCGCCGACCACGTTCCGTGCGTCCGCTGCGAAACCAGGATGAATGCATTCGGCCATTGGGCGCGATCGAAGAAAACCGTATTGCCGTCCGGCGTGAATACCGCCGAGTCTTCCTTGGCCGGACCCGAGATCACGCCTGGTGCGAAAATTTCGGGCACCGCAGAGAGCGACGTCGTGGCTGCGCTCGCACTCGCAGCCATACCGAGCGCGAACGCAATCGAGGTGGGCAGCGTCGGGATTCCACTCATTGTCAACTTCGCTCCGCAGGCATGGATTTCGTGGCATCGTCGTCGGCGATGTCTGTGCAACGCGTTGTAGTCGACGCGTCCGGACCCGGTACGTGCCATCAGTCACGCACTGCAATGGAGAACGACGCGCCGGCGAATCCGCAGGTCGAAAGTTGCCGCTCGATGCGTCGATGGCGCAGACTCGAAGATCGACCATCGGGCAACCG
Source organism: Dokdonella sp. (assembly GCA_039921645.1). Taxonomy (GTDB): domain Bacteria; phylum Pseudomonadota; class Gammaproteobacteria; order Xanthomonadales; family Rhodanobacteraceae; genus Dokdonella_A. The sequence continues at coordinate 13,747 of JBDSBK010000220.1, read as the reverse complement.
GATGCCTCGGTCTTTGCCGAAACCTGCGCGCGCGTTCATTCAATTCCCCAGCCACCATGTCCGAGTTCGACTTCAACCCGATCGCCACTCGCGAGGTCTATACCCCGACCGAACTGACGCGTTTCGTGCGCGACTTGCTCGAGGACGCGTTGCCGCTGATCTGGCTCGAAGGCGAGATCTCGAATTTTTCTCGGCCCGCGTCGGGACACCTGTACTTCACGCTCAAGGACAGTGCGGCGCAGGTGCGCTGCGCAATGTTCAAGCCGCGCAGCTCCTGGCTGCGTTTCAAGCCCGGCGATGGCATGCGCGTACTCGCGCGTGCGCGCGTGAGCCTGTACGAGGCGCGCGGCGAATTCCAGCTGATCGTCGAGTCGCTCGAGGAAGCTGGCGTAGGCGCCTTGCAGCGCGCGTTCGAAGAGCTCAAGACCAGACTCGCGGCCGAGGGCTTGTTCGACGTCGCCGACAAGCGGCCCATCCCTGCTCTGCCACGACGCATTGGCGTGATCACGTCGCCGACCGGCGCCGCAATCCGCGATGTGCTCAGTGTGCTCGCACGGCGCTTTCCGCTTGCCGAGGTGGAAATCCTGTCGGTGCCCGTACAGGGAAAGGAAGCTCCTGCGGCCATCGTCGCAATGCTGCAAGCGGCATCGAAAGCAAGCCGCCACGATGTGCTGCTGCTGACCCGCGGCGGCGGCTCGCTCGAAGACCTTTGGGCATTCAACGACGAATCGGTTGCACGCGCGATCCGCGCCAGCACGATCCCGGTCGTGTCCGCGATTGGCCACGAGATCGATTTCACGATCGCCGACTTCGCTGCCGACCTGCGCGCGCCTACGCCATCGGCGGCAGCGGAAATGCTCGTACCCGACGCAATCGAGTTGGCGCGCGGCTTTGCGCGCCAGCGCCAGCGCATCGAACAATTGCTGCGGCGGAGCCTGGAGTCGCGCACGCAACGCCTCGATCATCTGCTCGCGCGGCTCGGCGCACAGCGCCCGCAGACACGCCTCGCGCGTGCCGACGAACGCCTGCACATGCTGCACCGTCGTCTGCTGGACCGCCTCAACTACGGCGTGGAACGTCGCGAAGCGAGGCTTGCCCAGCATCGAACACGGTTGAATGCGCAACACCCGGCTGCATCCCTCGCCCGCGCTGCGGAGCGCGCGCTTGCAATCCGCGAACGCCTGCAAGCCGACACGACGCGCGCCATCGAACGCGCCAACTCGCGCTTGGGCGAACTTGCGCGCACCTTGCATGCGGTCAGCCCCCTGGCCACGCTGGATCGCGGTTATGCGATCCTCTTCGAACGCGAGAGCGGTCGGATCGTGCGCTCAGTGGCGCAGGCGAACGCGAGTGCGCAGCTGCGCGCGCGCGTCGCCGATGGCACGATCGGATTGCGCGTCGACAAGGACTGAAAAGATCGAGCGCAGGCTTCGCATGAACAGCTGCGACATCCGGCCCAGCATGCTACCCCCTTGTATCGAGCATACCGGCCGAAGCCGCTCCCGCAGAATTCGCAGCGTCGTGACCCACCGCGCCAAGAGAAGGAAATCGGGAATGTTGAAGGATACCTACCCCTACTACCTGGCGAACAAGCCGCGGCAGCCGAATGCGGCGCTGGAAGTCCGCGACAAGTATTCCGGCAAGGTCGCCGCGCGCGTTGCGCTTGCGGATGCGAACGCCATCGACAAGGCCATCGCGGCTGCGCTCAAGGCCGAATCGCCGATGCGCAAGCTGCCGCCATACGTGCGTCAGCAGATCCTGCAGCACTGTGTCGTTCGCTTTCACGAACGCTTCGACGAACTCGCACTTGCTCTCTGCATCGAAGCTGGCAAGCCGATCAAGGATGCCGAAGGCGAAGTCACGCGTCTGATCGATACCTTCAATGTCGCCGCCGAAGAGAGCGTGCGCGTCGACGGTGACGTGATGAACCTCGAAATCTCCGCACGCGCACACGGCTATCGCGGGTTCGTGCAGCGCGTGCCTGTCGGCGCCTGTTCGTTCATCACGCCGTTCAACTTTCCACTGAACCTGGTTGCTCACAAGGTTGCGCCGGCCATCGCAGCCGGTTGCCCGTTCGTCCTGAAGCCATCCGAAAAAACGCCGATCGGCGCGTTGATCATCGGCGAAATCCTGGCCGAAACCGAACTGCCGAAGGGCGCCTTCTCGGTGCTGCCTTGCCGCATCGAAGACGCGGGCTCGTTCGTCAGCGACGAACGCCTGAAGCTGCTTTCGTTCACGGGAGGCCAAATCGGCTGGGAGCTGAAGGCGAAAGCCGGTCGCAAGAAAGTCGTGCTGGAACTTGGCGGCAACGCAGCCTGCATCGTCGATGCGGATCAGCAGGATCATCTGGACCACGTCATCGAGCGGCTGATCTTCGGCAGTTACTATCAGTCCGGCCAAAGCTGCATCAAGGTGCAGCGCATATTCGTGCACGCGTCTCTGTACGAAACGGTACGCAAGCGCTTCGTTGCCGCGACCAGAAAATTGAAAACCGGCGATCCAAAGAAGCGCAGCACCTTCCTCGGTCCCTTGATCGACGAGGACTCGGCAAAACGATTGGAAAGCTGGATCGCCGAAGCGCGCACGGCGGGCGCGAAGGTCCTTTGCGGTGGCGGCCGCAAGGGCAACATGCTCGAAGCGACCGTGCTCGAAAACGTGTCGCGCGACGCCAGGATCAATGTGCTCGAAGCGTTCGGACCGGTCACCCTGCTCGCACCGTTCAAACGCTTCGACGACGCACTTGCCCTCGTCAACGCGTCCGACTACGGCTTGCAGGCGGGCGTGTTCACCAACGACCTTGTTCACGCGATGCGCGCATGGAACGAGCTCGATGTTGGCGGTGTCATCGTCAACGACGTGCCGAGCTTTCGCGTCGACAACATGCCATATGGCGGCGTGAAATTTTCGGGCATCGGCCGCGAAGGCATTCGCTATGCGATGGAGGACATGACTGAACGGCGCTTAATGGTGCTGCACGATTCGCGCTGAGGGTTCATGCTGAATTCCGCCTCGCGGTGTTGTTATCCGACCAGGGGCTGATGCCGGCTCAACCTCATGCAGGCTTTTCCTGCGAAGAACGCTTGCCAAGTCGGCGAATCAAGGGGTAACCGACATGAACAAGCGAGATCTTGGCGTCTTTCTAGCGTTCGCCGGGACGGCCGTCTTCATGCCTGTCGCGCACGCCCAACTCTACGGAGCCAGCGCTTCCCAGAATCAGCTGTACAAGCTGGACATGGATACCGCGGGCGCCATTACCTCAATGGCGGTGGCCGTACCGAAACAGACGATCACCGGCATCTACTCGGTCACGATCGATCCCACCACGAACATCGCGTATGCGGTCGTCAGCACCACCACCGTGCCGGGTCGTCTGCTGATCACGGTGGATCTTCCGACCGCCGTCGGCACCGAAATCGGTACGCTCGGCGACGCCGTGGACAGTCTCGCGTTTCGCGCGGATGGTCAGCTGTTCGGCGTCACCGACGGCGGTGCCACCGTTCCCGAAACGCTGTATCTCATCGACAAGACCAACGCGGCAAGCACGATGGCAGCCTCTCTCGGTAGCGGCACTGAAAACGGGGTGATCGCATTCAACCCGCACGACAGCGCCTTCTATCACTGGTTCGGCAGCACCTCGGTCGTGTACGAAAAAGTGGAAAGCGATACGCCGTACACGATCACGGGGATTCCGATCACGGGGACCACCAATGGCGAAACGTCGGGCGCCGTATGGGACGAATGCCGCAATCTGTTCCTGACGTCCAACGCCGGCAGCCAGTTCGCCACGTTCGGTACGGACGGTACCGTCTCCGCGCCGTTCGGCACTGCCCCTGACGTGATTCGTGGCCTCGCGCTCGTCGGTCCCAACACCTGCGACGTGGACCTTGCCGCGTCCTTTGACGTGACGCCACCGAACCCGCTGCCGATAAGCGCAGTCACGTTCATGGCTCAGATCGCCAACACGGGGCCGGCTCGGGCGCTGTCTCCGGTACTGACCTTCACGTTTCCGCCGAGCATCACGAGCGCGACAACGACAGGCTGCGTTGAGGACCCCGACGGAGTGCCGACGTGCACCTTGCCCATGCTGTTCGCCGGCGACATGGCATCGGTGAACGTCGACGCGACCTACAGCGGCGGCGACAACGAAATCGCCACTGTCACGGCGACGACGGCTTCGCACGATACGGTCACTGCGAATAATACCGCCGTCGTCTCTCTCGGAGACACGATCTTCATCGATTCGTTCGAGTGCGAGACCGGCTGTACTCCGTGAACGGGAGCGTCGGCGAAGATGTGATGTCGCAAACGCGCGTGTTCACGTGCCTGCGGCGAATGCGCGCTGCATCGCCGCCAATCCCTGATCGATCATCGTAGCGACGTTTGCGGCGGCATCGTGTGGCAGAAGATCGGTAATCCAGACGGCGCGTGTGCGCCCGTTTTCGTCGAACAGCTGCAGTGACGCGTTGTGGTGCGTCAGGTGTGGCGATTCGATCGCCGACCATGCAATGCGTCTTCGCTGATCGTCAACGTCGACAATCCGTTCGCGCGCGACGAATCCGTTGGCGAACGTGACTGTTCGGACATCGTCTTGCAGCAATGTGTCGACAACGAATCCGGGCACCAGCTTCGTATGCAGAGCCCCGGCATCACGCGCAGCCGCCCAGATCAGGTCGGGCGATACATTGATCAGGACTTCGCGATGTACGCAAGCCACGGCTCACGCCCCCGTCATCGTGTTGCGGTTGTGAGTCCAGTCTCGGTGGATGGGGCAAGCGTTCATGGCATCTCCTTCGTCGCGGACCAGAGTGGACCAGCGCGTCAAGCCTTGCTTGGAAAATCTTGCGGTTTTACGCGGCCGACCCGGATATTCCGCCAGTCAGCGTATTCCTCCATTGATACCCGATGGAGTGCACGCAATGTCAACATCCAATCCTGCCGTCAGCATGCCGTGCCCGAGCAACGTTCGCTGGTTTACCGCGATCTTGGCGATCGCGCTGGCGATGTACGCCGGCGCAGAAGCCTCAGCCCACAGCTTTTGTGTCGACACCTCCGCGAAACTGCAGCAGGCGTTGACGGATGCCTCCGATGGCGGCGCCTACGTCAACGAGGACAACATCGTCACGATCGTCTTCGGCACCTATCACACGGGTGCCGCGACCGGCGGTGGTCCGTTCTTTTTCCACACGACGAATTCGACGCACATCATCACGATCTTCGGCGGCTTCAGTGCCGGCTGCAGCGGCGCTCGCCATCTGGCGAGCGAGACCGTCCTCGATGGCCAGGGCACAACGCCCGTCATGGTCCTGCGCAGCACCAAGGGAAAGATCAGCGTGACCCACCTGACGTTCGCGCATGGCGAGAGCGACGAACCCGGCGCATGATTGCAGATCAACTATCTCGTCAGCGTGTCGGCGCAAGTCAGCGTCGACCACGTGATCATCCACGACAACCACACCAGCGTCACTGCGGGCGGTCTCTATGCGTCGGGCAGCGCCCCCCAGGGCATGGTGGCTGTTGATGTCTCCAGTGCGCTGGTGTACGAAAACACGGCCGACATCGACTATGGCGGCATCTACATGACCGGCTACGGCTACAACAGCGATGTTCTGAACAGCACGATCACACGCAATCATTCGCCCGCAGGCAATACGGTCGGTGGCATCTACTGCGGTGGCAGCGCGTTGTGCGGCATCTACGACTCGATTGCGTGGAACAACAGCAATGTCGGCATAGCCCTCGGCAATGCCGGCGCGCTCATCTGCGACGACTACGGCACCCTGGGCGGCACGACGCCGGCCTTTTCATCGAACAATTTTTCAGTCGCGCCTTCGTTCGTCGATGCCGCAGGCGGTGACTTTCATCTGGCCGGCAACTCGCCGCTGTTCGCGCTGTGTGGCGGGGGCACCGGTACGACCGACGTCGAGGATCACAAATTCCCGGCCAGCGGTCGCGAAGATATGGGCGCGTACGAGGACACGATCTTCATCGACGACTTCGAGGACTGAGAGCGCAGCTCTGGAGCAGCGGCCGGCCGGTGCGCGCTCATGCATCGAAACCGTTGGCGAAGATCACGTCGACCGCCGGCTCGATGTATCGCCATATGACGCCGTGGGTGTGGTCACCCATGAGGATCACATAGCTGCCGATCGAGGCGGCATAGGCGACCGATGTGCCGTAGGGATTAGAACCGTTCGCGCTGACCGGTACGCTGTAGTCGCGCACCCAATTCCCGTCGTCGGCAATCGGCGCGCGCGCCTGCGTCGTCTGGACGAACGAATTGCCGTAGAGATACGAGCCGGTAGCGACGATGTTCGACGTGTCGACGCCATCGAATGTGCCGGGCCAGTTGCCGGAGACGATCTTGATCCACGTCGCGCCCTGATCGGCGGACTTCGCGATGTCGGTCCAGCCGGCCGCATACCAGGTGCCGTCGGCAATCCTCCAGGCTTCGAAACTGCCGTGCACGTGTTCGACGTCGCTGACCTTCGTCCATGCCGCCGTGCTGATGGTGCCGTCGCGGAACTTCAGCGCTGCGGTACCACCGATGCGACCGGCCGTCGTCGTGCGCCAGATGCCGCTGTCGCCGTTGTTGCTCTGCGCGATGACGCACCAGGTCGTACCGCTGATCGGTATCACGTAGTGCGATGTACCGATGCCGGGCGGCGGCGGGTGCACGACCCAGGTGATGCCGCCGTCCCAGGATTCGCCAAACCCGCCGTCGGCATTGTTGATGAAGCCGTAGTGATAGCTCACCAGCACGTGGTTGGGCGGATCGTCGGGCAGCACCATTGCGTGATAAAGATCGGTCAGCGTCGCGCCGAAAGGGTTGTAGGGTGCGAACGCGGCATCGGCACCGGACAGGCGCGTCCACGTGGCGGCGCCGTCCGTCGACTTCCATGCACCGAACGAACCGTAGCCTGCCGGCGAATACAGTGTGGGAAGGCTGGCGGGGGCACGCGAGGGGTTCGGATCGATGCTGAATCCCCACGGATTGCCATGCATCGTCGTGTTGTTGCGCACGTCCCAGCTGTCGCCGAAATCCGTCGTGCGCAACCACGTGATCGCGCGCCGATCGTTGTTGCCCGCGCCAACGTAGAAGGTTCCCGGATTGACCGGGTCTGCAATCACGCTCTGGATGAAATCGCCATCGGAAACCCCCGCATCGCCTCCGTTGAGCGCGGCCAGCGTGAGCGGTTGCCAAACGCCCGGCGTTCCGGTGGGGCCGCTCGCCTGTGCATTTGGAATGAACGCGAAGGATGCGAAAAGCGCCAATGCCGCTGGAACAAACGAGCGTTGCGTCATGATGTTGTTCCGCCGTGCACTCAGGCATCGGACTCTGGGGCTGCGTGGTCAAGCGTTCCATGACACAGCACGCAATTCGCGTTCGTCGTTCCTGGAGCGGTCGTGGTTGCCTGCTAGAGTGCCCGGACCGAATCGGGGGTCACTCATGCAATCGCGTACACGGCTCGACCTTGCGGCATCGACAGCACTCATCTGCGGACTCATCGCAAGCGCAGCGGCATCCGCGCAGATCGATGTCGTCACCGAACGCTACGACGGGAATCGCCTCGGCGCGAACCTGCAGGAAGTGCAGCTCACCACGGCGAACGTCAACGCGACGAACTTCGGCAAGTTGTGGGCGTACACCGTCAGCGGTTCGGTCTATGCGCAGCCGCTCTACGTGCGCGACGTCGCGATTCCCGGTCAAGGCATCCACAACGTCGTCTACGTCGTCACGATGAACGACTGGGTCTACGCGTTCGATGCGGATTCGAGCGTCGATGCGCCGTTGCTGTCCCTCGATCTCACCACCGAAGTGCCGGGTTCGCGCGCGAACACGATCACGGAAATCCTCGGCTACAACGACAACATCATCGGCAATGTCGGCATCGAGAGCACGCCGCATATCGACCTTGCGAGCAACACGATTTACCTCGTCGCGCGCACGCGCGAGACGGGCGCAAACTGCGGTCCGAACAATCCAACGTTCTGCCAGCGTCTGCATGCGATCGACATTTCCACGCTCACCGAAAAGAGCGGCAGTCCGGTCACTCTCGGCGGCAGCGTTCCGGGTCACGGCAACGGAAGCGTCGGCGGTGTTCTCAGCTTCGACCCGAAGATCGAGGACCAGCGCGCAAGCCTTGCCTATTCGAATGGCCGCATCTTCGTTGCCTGGGCTGCGCACAGCGATCAGTTCGCGTACCACGGCTGGGTCATGGTGTACGACGCCGCAACCCTGCAGCAGACTGCCATCTGGTGCTCGACGCCGGACGGAACCGCATTCAATGGAGGCGGCATCTGGATGGCGGGTCGCGCACCCGCGGTGGATGCGCAGGGCAACGTGTACTTCATCACCGGCAACGGTACTTATGCCCCCAACACCGGCAACTTCGGCGAATCGATCGTGAAGTTCGGTGCCAGCGCGGACACGCCGATGCTGGACTGGTTCACGCCGTCCAACTACAGCTCGCTCAACGATGGCGATGCGGACCTCGGCGGTTCCGGCCCGATCCTGTTGCCCGGCACGGATCTCATCGTCGGCGCGGGCAAAAGCGGCGTGTTCTACGTGACCCATGCGACGGCTCTCGGGCACGACTCGGCCAACGACATGAACATCGTGCAGACCTTCACGAACGGCGGCCAGCAAATCAAGGGCGGACCGGTTTACTGGGATCGTCACGACGGTGCGGACCCCTGGATGTACGTGTGGTCGGACGGCCACAACCGGATGAAGGCGTATCGCTTCAACACCGCGACATCGCTGTTCGACACCACGCCCGCTTCGCAGACCACGTTGTTTTCCAACACCGGAAGCGCTGGCGGGGTATTGAGTCTGTCGGCCAACGGCAGCAACACAGGGTCCGGCATTCTGTGGTCGTCAATGGCGTTCAGCGGCTCGGACCCGAACAGCGGCATTCATCCGGGTGTGCTGCGCGCGCTCGACGCGGGCGACCTGACCCATGAATTGTGGAACTCCGAACAGATGAGTGCGCGCGACCGCGTGGGCAACTGGCCGAAGTTCAGTCCGCCGACGATTGTCGACGGGCATGTGTACATGGGCTCGTTCCCGAATGACGGCTTCGGCACCACCAAGGTCAGCACATACGGCGTATTGCCGATTCCCGATTTTTCCATCGCGGTGACACCGCCGAATCCCGGCATCCATGCCGGCGACAGCGTCACCTACACCGTTACCGTGGATTTCGTGCAGGGTTTTTCCGGCACGGTTCACCTCGATGCGACCGGCTTGCCGCCGAATGCAAGCGCGCTGTTCGCTGCGAACGATTTCAGCGCACCCGCCAGCACCACGCTGACCGTGCAGACCGACGCAGGCATGACGCCCGGCCCGAATCAGCTAAGCGTTTCAGCTACGGACGGCACGCTCACGCACGCCATCGACGCGGGCCTGCATACGACATCGGTGATGGCTGGCGCTGGCACGATCAGCGTGGATTTTGTCGGCACCGGTACACCGATGCTCGCGACGGAAATCGCTGGCGTCGTCGCGGCACCGAACTGGAACACAGCCATCGGCGCAAGCGGCGCGGCGCTCGCACTCGTGGATGAGACCGGTGCCCCGAGTGGTGCGACGATCACGTGGAATGCACCGGGACGATGGAAACCGGGCATCGCCGACACGGCCGGCGATTTTCATCTGATGAATGGCTATCTCAATGCATCGGGCGCTGCGACCAGCGCCACCATCACCGGCCTGGCTGCAGATTCTGCGGGCTACTACGTCTATGTGTATGCCGATGGCGACAACCAGACCCAGGCACTCACCGGGAACTACGCGATTACCGGTGCGACTTCGCTACCCGCGTCGATCGCGATAACAGACTCCGCCAACGCGAACTTCAACGGCAGCTATGTGCGCGCGGAAAATGGTGGCGGAAACTACGCCGTATTTTTCGTTGCCGGCACGGGTTTCACGCTGACGGCCACTGCCGGCGCGGCGAGCGGCAACAGCGCAAGCGCACCGTTGAATGCGCTGCAGATCGTTCACGGCGATCGCCTGTTTGCCGATGGATTCGACGGGTAGGAACACGGTCGAATGTGCGTCCCGGCTGGCGCACGTCGTTCTTCGGTTTGCCGCGCAGGCTCACGCAATTCGGCTGAAGACGGAAGCGCCGCCGATTGTCGCCGTCGGTGATGAGAACCATTTCGACCCATCCCTCCCGAGCGTCGGGTGGTAAATCCCTCACCGCCCATTTTGTGTGACAGAAGTCACATTTTCGACTTCACTGCGCTGCGTCTCCAAAATCGCGAGCGGACGGTGCAACACGATCGAAGGGGGCTTTTCATCATGAACGCGTCATCGAAACTGCACGACGACTGGAGGCATGTCGCCACGGTTCAGATCACCGATACGTCCGGCGCGCTCGAGCACGTCATCGACGACCATCCTTCCTGCTATCGCTTCAGACGCCACAATGGATGCTCCGCCGGCAGTTCCTGGTTCGACATCCTCGTCGACTTCGGACTCGCCGACCGCCAGGCCGCGCACGCCGCCTATGCCGTCCTCACCGCGGCCGAACACGCGGCAAGCAAGGGCATTGTTCAGGGCTATCGCATCATCAGCGCTCCCTACTGGGCAGAGCTTGCTTACATCCTCGGACATGATGGAGCGAGCATCCCCCTGCCTCTGCCCGACGCCAGCCTTGCCGATGGACCGCCGAGAGTCCGCAAACCAGCCGTTCGCGCGCAGGCGGTTTCAGCCAACGATCCGGCGCGCCCGTCGCGCGTAGCCGGCCGCGGTCGATCCAAGAAAAAAAGCGCCGCCCAATAGCGCAAGATGGCCCAACGCCAATGCAAGCAGCGCGCAGATGATCGCGCTGCCCATCATGCGCTGCGCCATCTGGCGAAACGAGAACGCGGCCGAGAGCTTCAATTGGCCGGTCGCCGCATCCGCACGCGCCATTGCAGCCACTGAGAGAAGACTCTGCACATTCAAGCCAAGCGTGAAAGCGACGGCGACGATGAGGCCACCGACGAAGAAGACGAATGCAGGCGTGCCGAGGAAAAATGAAATCAGCAACAAACTACCGGCCAGCGCGCATTGCGCGATCACGTACTTGAGCTGAAAGCCCCGACTGAGAGCGTTGCGCCCTTCGACAACGACGACAGCCTGCGCTTCGCTGACCGCTCGCGCACGTCGCGCGACGAGATGGCTGGCGAGGAAAAGCAAGCTCCAGACAATGGCGGCGATCCATGCATCGAACGGCAGCCGGCTGTCGACGATTGTCGCGAGATAGTTGTGCAAGACGGACCTCGATGTTGGTTGCGACCGCACGCGATGCAAACGCGCGCGGACGAGTCGCAGGATGCCGCTCTGAACGCCGACCGATGTCAAGGTCGCGTCATCTTCATTCACTATGGCCGTTGCGCGATGTATGCGCGCGCTTCCTCGACGGCAGGCGTTCGTGTTCCGGTGTCGGCTACGTCGAGAAATTCCTGGTACAGCGTACGCGCGACCGTCGACTCACCTGCCGCACGCGCTGCACGAGCTGCTCCGAGCAGACTATTGAACCGCCGCGGATACAGTTCGAGCGAACGCTTGTATGACACGAGCGCCTGCGCCGGTTGCTTTTGCTCCATCAGGAGGTCGCCCAGTTGTTCGTAGGCGGGAAGTGTCGGCGCAGGCGTTACTGCGTGCTTCGGCGTCGAGGTCTCCAGATCCGTAGCTTCGCGCATCCGTGCAAGACTCGCTTCGCCCTGCCGTTGCGCGTGTGCGATCCAGGCGTCGAGTTCGAGCCTGAGCACCTTGATGTTCCTCGCAAACTGATCCTCGCCTGCGTTGCGCATGCCGGCTTCGAGTTCATCGAGACGCTGGCTCGCTTTTGCGGCCTGATCGATCTTTCCCAGATGAGCTGCACCCGCGCCGCGCGCAAATTGAGAGACGGCTTCCGGCCACGCGAAACGGTCCCAATCCAGGAATGCCGGCTCGCGCGGAACGATCGACGAGGCTTCATTCCAGTCGCGCCGTTCCAGAGCATAGCGAGCCTGCGTCGATGCCAGATGAAACGCCGTCTTGAAGGTCGGCTCCAGATGCGCGGTTGCGCGCAATCGTGTTGTCTGTTCGATCGCTTTGCCATCCTCGCCTTTCTGCAGGTACGCGTAGACCAGATACTCGATCGCGTGCGGGAATTCGTCCCACACGAATTGCCCGTGCTCACCGGCGGGATACTCCAGCGCAGCATCGGCAGCGAGAAGGTTTCCATGAATCACCGCGTCCCAGTCGCCCAGACGCGTATAGATATGCGTCGGCATGTGCAACGCATGCGGATTGTGCGGCGCCACCGATTCGTACTTTCGCGTGATCTCGAGCGATTGGCGCTCGCGCCCTGGCACATCGTTGGCGTGGACCAGATAGTGCATCGCGCCGGGATGATCCGGATTGCGTTCATGCACATGCAGCAGGATCGCAGCCGCACGATCGGCATGCTCGCGCGCATTGGCGCCTGACGTAGAGGTTGCCAGATGCGCCAGCGCATAGAACACGGCGGCCTCGGAATCGCCCGGAAAAGCGACATACACTTTTTCCGATGCTTCTTCCCAGCGCCTGATCCGCAACCAGTAGTCCGACGATGCCGGGTCCAGAAAAAACGCCTCGGTTGCCGCGACAAAGAGTTGTTCGCGTTCCGAGGGCGCGTGCAGGGTCTTGGCCTTTTGCACGGCTTCCCACCCCTGTTGCAAGGCAGCGGGCCCTGGCCGGGTTGGCCATAGCGGTTGGAACAAGGTCATCGCGATTCCCCACTGCGCCATCGCGCACCGAGGATCCGTCAGCGCGACGTGCTCGAACGCCACGCGCGCTTGCGGATAGGTCATGTGATGCAGCAGTGCAACGGCGCCATTGAATTCCACCTGGGCTGGCGCGGAGCATGAAATACGAAAGTCGACGGCGCCCATCGGGTGGGTCGCACGTTCTTCGGTCTTGCGCGCTCCTCCACGCGCGCAGCCCGCGAGCAGGATGAGCACCAAGCCCATCGCCAAGGTGTACCGGATGGATCGCTGCGCGCACTGCATGACGTCTCCGGTATCCGTGAGGAAAGCTGCGGCTGCCGATGTTCGCACACGCAGGACAAACGGGGTGTACTGGAACTCATCGTCTGCGCTGCACGCAGGTCTTATTTCGAAACGCTCCGGAAAGGGTCGTCGCGTTCAATACCCTCGCATTCCGTGCATCGACATCAACCAGGCCCGCGATGGACATCGACGCTATGCCGCTCAGCGAAAACACAGGTGCCACGAGCACGCCGTCAAACGACCGCCTCAATACCCTGATCGCGATCACCGTTGCACTGCTCGCCACGTTCATGGGCATCTGCAAGGTCAAGGACGACAACATCGTTCAGGCCATGCAACAGGCGCAGGTCGACAAGGTCGATCAATGGGCGTTCTACCAGGCGCGCAATCTGCGCGAAGAATTCGCTCAGGCGACGGCGGAAACGCTCAAGCTCGATTCCACGGTGCCGGGGGTCGATGCAGTCGCCGCCAGCGCTGCGGTTGCGCGCTACGTCGATCTCGCACAAAGGGAATCATCGAAGAAGGACGAAGCGCGCCATCAGGCCGAAGACGCACAGAAGACGTACGACGCCTTGAACCGGCACGACGATCAGTTCGATCTCTCCGACGCCTCGCTCAGCATTGCGATTTCCCTGCTCGCGCTGACCGCCCTGACGCGCAAGCGCTGGCTGTACGGACTTGCACTCGTTCCGACGGTGTTCGGCATCATCATGGGCCTGGC
>JBDSBK010000219.1:0-5819 GCA_039921645.1 Dokdonella sp. | reverse complement strand
ATGCCGCCGACTATACGTTCGAGGCTCGCGCGTTCCTTGCCCAAGTCCTGCGCGCGCTGGGGATTGTTCCAGACGTCCGGATTTTCCAGCTCGCGCGTTACTTCTTCGAGGCGTTCGGCCTTTGCATCGAAGTCAAAGATACCCCCGGAGCGACTCGACGCGGGCCTTGAGGTCCGCAATCTGCGCGTGGATCGGATTGGTTTCGATCATGATGATTCTGGTGCCTGCAATGGCGCCGCAGGGCAGCGCGAGATGAACCCGTGATCTTATCAAGCCAGCGCATGGCTGTGTACGCCGCGTACCGAACGGCCGGACGGATCGGCCGCGTTCGCGAACGCAGGATCCCAGGCGATCGCTGCCGGAGACGAGCATGCGATTGACTTTCCACCGGGCACCGTCGCTGCGCATGCCTCGCCCGGAAAGCACTTCTCGAACAGACGCCGGTACAGGTACGCTTCCTTGGTGGCGGGCGTGTTGAATGGGTAGCGGGTGGCTGCCGCCACGAATTCGCGGTCGCTGATCGCCTGCGCAGCGTGGGCTTTCAGGCCATCGATCCAGCCATAGCCGACGCCATCGCTGAATTGCTCCTTCTGCCGCCACAGGATCGAATCCGGCAACGCGCCGGCAAACGCTTCGCGCAGCACGGCTTTCTCGATGCGCCCCTGCCCCGCCATCTTGTGGGCGGCATCCATGCCCATTGCAACGTCGAGGAATTCGAGATCGAGGAAGGGCACGCGGGCTTCGACGCCCCACGCCATCATCGCCTTGTTCGCGCGCAGGCAATCGTAGCTGTGCAGCGCGTCGAGTTTGCGCACGGTTTCTTCGTGGAACGCTTCTGCCGTCGGCGCCTTGTGGAAGTACAGATAGCCTCCGAAGATTTCGTCGGCGCCTTCGCCGGACAGGACCATTTTCACGCCCATCGCCTTGATCCGTCGCGCGAGCAGGAACATCGGCGTCGCCGCGCGGATCGTCGTCACGTCGTAGGTTTCGATATGACGGATTACTTCGGGCAGCGCGTCGAGACCCTCCCAGAAGGTATAGACGAACCCGTGATGGACCGTGCCGAGCGCTTCGGCGGCGATCTTCGCTGCGGCCAGATCGGGCGACCCCTCCAATCCGATAGCGAATGAGTGCAGGCGCGGCCACCAGGCTTCACTGCGATCATCATCCTCGACGCGTTCGCGTGCGAAGCGTGCTGCGCATGCGGCGACGAGCGATGAATCGAGGCCACCCGAGAGCAGCACGCCATAGGGCACGTCGGTCATCAGCTGCCGGTGCACGGCTTGCTCGAACGCACTGCGCAGGTCGACAGGCTGCACCACTTTCCCCCGAGTGCCGGCGTACTCTCGCCAAGGCTTGGTGTAGTAGCGCCGAAGCCGGGCGTCCGCACTATCGTAGACATGACCGGGCGGAAAAATTGCGACGTCGGCGCAAAGTCCGACGAGCGCTTTCATCTCGGACGACACACACAACCGGCCCTGCGCATCGTGGCCCCAGTACAACGGACACACACCCAGCGGGTCGCGCGCGATCAGGTAGCGTTGGGCTGCGCCGTCCCATATCGCGAACGCGAAGATGCCATTGAGCCGATGCACGAAATCGGCACCGTGCTCGCGGTACAACGCGTTGATCACCTCGCAATCGGAAGCGGTGGTGAAAGCGTAGCTGCTTGCAGCGCGCAATTCGCGATGGTTGTAGATTTCGCCGTTGACTGCGAGCGCAAGTTCATCGTCGCGGGAACGCAGCGGCTGCGCGCCACTGGCGGGATCGACGATCGCAAGGCGCTCATGTACCAGGATCACGCCGGCATCGACGAACACGCCGCTCCAGTCCGGTCCGCGATGGCGCTGGCGTTGAGACAGCTCCAATGCCTGCAGGCGCAGCGCAGCGAGATCGTCGCCGGGTTGCAGATCGAACATTCCGAATATCGAACACATGGCAGGGTCCCCTGTCGTTGATGTGAATTGAAGAAGTGTTTTCGCAATACCCGAGATCCATGGCCATAAAACGACGAAGGCCCGCACTGGGCGGGCCTTCGTCACGTAGTTGCCTGTTCGAATCGCGGCTACGCGCCAGCCCACCTGTGTGTGCAGGGGTTGTTATTCGAACGATTATTGGTGTTGCCCGCCCATGCGGACGTGCACGCGATGTGCGCGACGAAGGCTTGAAGCTTGGTGGGACGGCGAGACATGTGCCGATAGAAACAGATCAATGCGCCCGATGCAAGTGCGGTCTCCGAACGGAACCTCAAACAGGCTCGATATGGCGCACGAGCAATTGCAGGCGATCGCGACCATTCCATTGGTCGACGTCGAGTTGGTACACCGCCCGCAGGCGAGATGGCGGCGGCATCACCTCAAGCGCATTGAACATGATCGCTTCGAATGGTTCGCCCTGCCCGACCATGCGCAGCTTGAGCTTCAGATGACGCTCGCCGACCGCACGCCAGGACTCAACGTCGAATACGTTGTCGAACGCAGGTTCAGCAAAGCCCTGCCCCCACGGCGCTGCATAGCGCAAAACCTGCGCGACCTCAAAGGTAAAATCACCTGCTGCCAGCTCACCGTCACTCCAGACGCATTGCGCGAGCATGTCCCCATCGAGCCGACGTCTTGCAACCGCATCGAACTCGACGGCGAAACGCCCCACGTTGGATACAGCCATGGTCAATCCAGCCGCCATTGCATGGCCGCCGAAGCGAATCAGCAAGCCCGGGCACATTGCATCCACCTCAGCCAGCGCATCGCGTAGATGGAAGCCCGCAATCGAACGCGCCGAACCCCGCAATTCCATATCGGTGCGCACATCCGGCGCGCACGAATCAATCGACGCACTTGCCTGCTCGCCCTCGTCCATCTGCGCGGGAGCGAGCGCGACAACCGGACGATTCAGCCGCTCCTTGAGTTTCGACGCGACCAGACCGACGACACCCGGATGCCAGTCCGGCTCGTAGAGCACGATCCCGTGCGGTAGCGCGTCGTCGTCCTGGTAGCGATCGAGGAAGCCGGCCACCATCGCCTCGGCCTGCTCGACCATCGCCGATTGCAGTTCCTGGCGCTGCGAGTTAATTGCCGACAACTGCGCAGCGAGCGCCGCGGCATGCAGCGCATCGTCGCTGAGCAGACATTCGATGCCGATGCCCATGTCGTCGAGCCGACCAGCGGCATTGATGCGCGGTCCCAGCGCGAAGCCGAGATCGCTCGCGACCGCGCGCGTGATATCGCGACCTGCAGCGCTGTAGAGCGCAGCGACGCCTGCGCAACATCGTCCTGCGCGCATCCTGCGCAGGCCTGCATCGACGAGAATGCGATTGTTCGCATCCAGCGGCACCAGGTCGGCAACCGTGCCGAGTGCGACCAGATCGAGCAACGTCGTCAAATCAGGACGCTTGGCCTTTTTGAAGGCCGCGCCAACGGTGCATGCATCCGGATTGCCTGCATCAGGGCCATCGCCGGGATATAGGCGCGCGCGCAACGCCAGCAGCAGGTAGAACATGACCCCAACGCCCGCCAGTGCCTTGCTGGGAAAAACATCGCCAACCAGATTGGGATTCACGATCGCGTCGGCGTGGGGCAGCGTCTCGCCCGGCAAGTGATGGTCGGTGACGATGACGCGAATGTTGCGTGCGCGCGCCGCGGCAACGCCGGCATGACTCGCGATGCCGTTGTCGACCGTCACGATCAGGTGCGGAGTGTCGGCACCGATCAGCGTGTCGACCAGGCCAGCCGACAAGCCATACCCGTCGCGAAACCGGTTCGGCACGCGATACGTGACGTTGCCTGCGCCGAGCATGCGCAGGCCGCGCACAGCGACTGCGGTGCCGGTGGCACCATCGCAATCGAAATCGCCGACGACGCAGATGCGCCGATTCGACGCGATCGCATCGGCAAGCAGCTCGCACGCCACCCCTGTTCCACCAAGCGTCGAGGGTGCCGTGAGGTCCGCCAGCCGCACATTCGCGATATCGGTTGGAACAAGCCCACGCGCAGCGAAAACGCGCGCGAGCAAGGGGTGTAGATCGGATGGCCACGCGTGCACGCCGATCGCGCCGTCCCTGCGTCGAATGATTGTCGACTTCATGCAGCAGACGTGTTTGTGGGAGCGGCTTCGGCCGCGATGCTTCCGTACGAGCCGAACGAAGTCATTGCAGCAAGCGCCGCGTGCACGAACGGATGCTCAGACTTCGTAGCGAACGCCGGTGATTTCGTAGTTGCGGGTGCCGTTCGGGGCCTGGAACTCGAAACTGTCCCCA
The DNA here is from genome assembly GCA_039921645.1 of Dokdonella sp. Lineage (GTDB taxonomy): Bacteria > Pseudomonadota > Gammaproteobacteria > Xanthomonadales > Rhodanobacteraceae > Dokdonella_A. The sequence goes on along the minus strand of JBDSBK010000219.1, from coordinate 1,567 downwards.
GCGCTCTTGCCGATCAGCGCACGCGCGATCGGCGACGACACCGAAATCAGGCGCTGCTTGATGTCCGCTTCGAGGTCGCCAACGATCTGGTAACTGATTTTTTCGTCGGAGTCCTCGTCGATGAGATCGACAATCGCGCCGAACACGATGCGTGTGCCCGCATTAAGGCGTGATACGTCGATCACGTCGGCGTGCGACAGCGCGCCCTCGAGCTCCTTGATGCGCCCCTCGGTAAAACTCTGCATGTCGCGTGCCGCGTGGTACTCGGCGTTCTCCTTGAGATCGCCATGCGCGCGCGCTTCGGCGATCGCCGCGATGATGCGTGGGCGGTCCTGCGATTTCAGGCGCTCCAGCTCGGTACGCAGGCGCTCGGCACCCTTCTTCGTCATGGGTGGGCGGTTCATGCCAGTTCCTTGTGCAGTTCCTGCAAGCTGTTGACGTCGCCGCTGTCGCGGAAGTCCATCGAGTGCAACAACGCCTTGGCGCCGCTGACCGTCGTCGAATACGTGACTCGCTGCTGCAAGGCTTCGCGGCGGATGGAAAACGAGTCCGCGATCGCCTGCTTGCCTTCAGTGGTGTTCACGATGAATGCGATCTCGCCGTTCTTGATCAAGTCGACGATATGCGGGCGTCCTTCGAGCACCTTGTTGATGCGCTCGCACGGAACGCCGTGCGCATCGAGGAATGCGTGCGTACCGCCCGTCGCGACGATGCCGAAGCCGCGTCCTATGAGATCGCGAGAGACATCCAGCAAACGTTCCTTGTCGGCATCGCGTACCGACAGGAACGCCTTGCCGCGAGTCGGCGCGCTGATCCCGGCTGCTTCGTGCGCGCGCGCGAACGCGGCACCGAAGCTGCGACCCACGCCCATAACCTCACCGGTGGAACGCATTTCCGGGCCGAGGATCGGATCGACATTCTGGAATTTCAGGAACGGAAAAATCGCTTCCTTGACCGAGTAGTAGCCGGGCACAACTTCGCGGGTTGCTCCTTGTGCGACGAGTGACTGGCCGACCATGCAGCGAGCGGCGATCTTCGCCAGCGCGACGCCGGTGGCCTTGGCGACGAAGGGGACCGTGCGCGAGGCGCGCGGATTTACTTCGAGAATGAACACCGTGTCGACACCGTCCTTGTCTGCCTGGATCGCAAACTGCGTGTTCATCAAACCGACGACCTTGAGCTCGCGAGCTAGCATCGTGACCTGGCGACGCAGCTCGTCCTGGATCGCCGGCGACAGCGAATACGGCGGCAACGAGCACGACGAATCGCCCGAATGCACGCCGGCTTCCTCGATGTGCTCCATCACGCCGCCGATCAGTACATTCCCATCCACATCGGCAACGATGTCCACGTCGACTTCGCCTGCGTGATCAAGGAAACGGTCGAGCAGGACAGGCGAATCGTTCGACACGCGCACGGCTTCGCGGATGTAGCGCGAAAGATCGGCATCGTCGTGCACGACTTCCATTGCGCGACCGCCAAGCACATAGCTGGGTCGCACGACCAGCGGATAACCGATCTCGCGCGCGAGCGCGAGCGCTTCGTCTGCATTGCGTGCCGTGCGGTT
>JBDSBK010000218.1:0-4315 GCA_039921645.1 Dokdonella sp. | reverse complement strand
ATGCGAACCACGACCAGCTGACCAAGCATGTATTGGCGCGCTACTTCCCTGCCTATCAGCGGCAGGCTGACGGGACCACGGTGTTCGACATGCTCGCGCAGCACCCGGGTACCGCGCTGCACGTTGCCCGCAAGCTGTGCGCACGCTTCGTCGGCGACAATCCATCCGGCGCCCTCGTGCAGAGCGCCGCGACAACGTTCAACCTGGCGTGGCAGGCGCCTGACCAGATTTCCCAGGTCCTGCGCGTGATTCTGCAGTCGGACGAGTTCAAGACCACCTGGGGTACGAAGATGAAGCGCCCGGCGCTCGCGGCCGTCGCGGCGCTGCGCGCGACCGCCGCGAACTTCACGCCGAAGCCCGACAACACCACCACGTATACGCCGACCGAGGAATTCGTCGGCCGGCTGCAGGCAGCCGGGCAACGCTTGTTCTACTGGCCGGCTCCAAACGGCTATCCGGACAACCAGACGGCCTGGTCGAGCACGGGCTCGCTCGGCATGACGCTCAAACTGCTGCCTCGCCTGCTGGAGATGCATCAGGTCGAGAGCTACAACAACGCGCAACCGTTCCTGATCGATCTTCAGGCACAGACGCTGGCGGCGTTTCCGGCGGCGCAACGCACGGCGACGAACATCATCGGTTACTGGTGCGATCGCATCCTCGGTGCGCGGCCCGAACCGACGCATACGATCGCGCTCGATTTCCTGCGCCAGAACGCGGCTGCGGGCGATGCGCTCGATCTCGTTGCCGATGGCGTGACAGGCAGCCAACCCAACCATACCGGCACGTGGAATCTCAACGACCTGTCCAAGCACTACACGATCGCACGCCTGCGCACGGCGGTCGCACTGATCCTGTGCAGTCCCGAATTCCTGCGTCGCTAGGAGAACGCGCCATGACTCATCTCGATAGACGCGATTTTCTCAAGGGCTGCTGTGTTGCAGCCGTCGCGGGTGGCGGTGCCAGCCAACGCGCACTCGCCTACTTCGCACCGCCGTCGCTGATCCCGGCCACGGCGACGAGCGATACGCTCGTCGTCGTGTTCCTGCGTGGCGCGATGGACGGACTCAGCCTGCTGCCACCCGGCGCGAACAGTCCGTACCGTGCCGACTACGAAGCGAGCCGCACCGCGACGCGCGTTCCGACATCGGGCACGGGCGCCGCGCTCGCCCTGAACGGTACGCAATGGACGCTGCATCCGCGCGCGACGGCTCTGCGCAACCTCTTCCAGGCCAATCACCTGGGCATTGTCGTCGGCGCCGGGCAGATCCAGCCGAACCCGATCGTGCGCAGCCATTTCGAGGCGCAATCGAATCTCGAATTCGGATTCGGTGGCGGCACCGGCAACAACATCGGCTGGATGACCCGTCATCTCGCCAGCGGCGGCCTGCCGACGACGGTTGCGTTGCCGGCAACGTCGATGGGCAACATCACGGCGAGCAGCCTGCTCGGCAGCACCGACGCCATCACGATGGCGAGCGCATCCGATTTCCGCCTCGATACATTCCACTGGTCGTGGCAGGACAACGACGCCGCGCACGGACTCGTCGGCGCAGTGTCGCGCATGAACGCTCTGTGGAGCGGCAGCGGAACCCAGCTCGAAGCAGCGGGCGTCGATACACTGTCGTCGCTTGCGCTGCTGCGGCCGATCGACTTCAATGCCTACGACGCGACCGATCATCCCAACGGTTACCAGCCTTCCGGCGGCGCCAACTACAACCTGCAATACAACGGCGGCTTTGGCGCCCAATTGCGCAACGTCGCTCAATTGATCAAGCGCAACCTCGGCTTGCGAGCGGTCACGATCGATCTGGGCAGCTGGGATACGCATGTCGGCCAAGGTAATCCGACGCAGACGTACGACTGGTTCGGCAATCAGGTATCGAGCCTGTCGGATGGGCTCGGTGCGTTTTTTACCGATCTGTCCAGCGATGCCTCAGGCAACCTGATGCAGCACGTCAACGTAATCGTCGTCAGCGAATTCGGTCGACGCGTGCAGGAAAACGAAAACGGCGGCACCGACCACGGTTACGGCAACGTGATGCTTGCACTCGGCGGCGCAGTCAACGGCGGCGTCGTCTACGGGAATTTCCAGGGTCTGTCCGGTGACCAGCTGTACCAGGGCACCGACGTTGCCGTCACCACCGACTATCGCCGCGTGATTTCCGAAGCCCTGATCCGGCGCATGGGCAATCCGAATATCTACCACGTGTTCCAGGGCTACTCGGGCTACACGCCGCTGGGTATTTTCCAGGGCCCCGATCTGCCGCCAGCCAATTTCGACAAGATCTTTGCGAACGGTTTCGAAACCGCCTGATGTCGCGACGCTGCCGAGAGGCGCAGTCATCGGTCGAACCGACGACTGCGCCAAGGCGGGTTCACGTCATGGACATGAGAGGCCGGCCGGCTGGGTCAGTCGGATGATCGGCAACGATCCAGTGCCGTAGCCCGGTACCGTGGACGCCCAGGCCACGTTTCCGTTGTTGCAATCGGTGAAGGTGAACGTGAGCGTTCCCCACGGCGTGTTCTGGGTCTGGGCCGCATTGAAGTTCGGCGGAAAGCGGGCGCCTGCGCCATTGATCGAGCTTACCGTTACCGGTGCGTGATCGCCGCCGACAATCGGGCCGATTCCGCCAATCCATAATTGACCGCCGGCGGCGGAATAGGTGTAGCCCTCCACGATCAGATTGCCGCCCGCGAGCACTTCGATGCCGAGACCGAGCTGTCCGGCCGGATTGACCCACGACCCCGTGAAACCGTTCGAGATGGGTACGTTTCCGCCCGCAGCCGCCCCCTGCACCGTGATGGTGCCGGTCATGCCCATCCCACCGTGGACATCGCAGTGGTAGGTGAACGTACCGGCATGGGCGAACGTGACGGTCGAACTCCAGGCGTCGTCCGAAGGAGTGCCGTTGCCGCCGGCGCCGTCGCAGCCCGATGCGCAACGAAACGACTCGTCGTCGGCGTGCACGTTGTGGTGACCGCCGAGATTGGTGAAGGTGACCGTATCGCCGGCAGCGATGGTCAATGTCTTCGGACTGAACATCAGGGTCGGCGTGTTGTAGTAGTCGCCACTCGATCCACCCACGGCCACTGTGTGGGGCGCCGACCAGGCGGACGTCGCGCTCAGCAGCAGCGAGCACCCTGCAAATGTCTTCAAGCAATACGCGCGCATTGAAATTCTCCGGATTCAGGCGGCCTCGCCGCCTTACCCCGTTATTCAGCGCCGTCGCATGCGCAGCCCGCAAGAGTGGAAACACCCAAGCGTCGTGCAGGGACATCAATGCGACCAGCTGTACTGCCGCCTAGGCGTCGCCGCACTGGAAATAAACCAGGTCGGCGTCGTCGATGCGATGCGCCTGACCAAGGTTGATCGTGCCGCTGCGGCGCAGATGCACTTCGTCACGATGCACGAGCAAATCGTCGTCGTCGCCGATCTTCAGCCAGGTTCCATTGGTCGAGCGATCCGCCAGCATGAAATAGCCGCGTTTCCATTCGATCAGCGCATGGTTGCGCGAAACCCATTCGGTCTCGACGACGAGGCTGCTGGTCGGATCGCGTCCGATCGAGAACGAGGCACCTTCGTCGACCTCGAACACGAGGCTTTTGTAACGCAGCCGGAGCTGCGGGATATGCACGGCGGCGTCGACCGCGGTCATCACGCGCTGAACCGTGGTGACGTTGGCCAGGTCCTCCTGCCAGATCACGTCGACGATCTCGATCGGCGCCTGCTTGCCGAGCACGCGCGCTTGCCCCAGCGAGCGCACGCGCAAGCCAGTGGTATTGGTGATGCCGTACACCGTGCTCGCCGTGGTAACGATCTGATCGCGCCGCGCGAGGCTCTTGTCCGCCATCCGCGCAGCGGTGTTCACCGCATCGCCGAACACATCGCCGTTTTCGAGCAGCGCTTCGCCGTGATGCAGGCCGATGCGGATCGCGAGATTGTCGCGTGCGAATTCGGGATCGTTCTTGATCCTGCGCTGCATGTCGGTCGCAGCGAGAAGACCATGCAGCGGACCCGGAAAGGTGCACATGATCTCGTCGCCAATCGTCTTGACGACGCGCCCCCCGTGGCGCGCGGAAACTTCCGCCAGCGCCGAGAGCACGTTGCCGATCAAACGCCGCGCCACTTCGTCGCCCCGCGTCTCGAACAGCCGCGTGCTGCCGGAGACATCGGCGAACAGGATCGTAAGGGAATGTCGTTCAGTCATGCGCGGCGATGATAACGAATCCCGACGCTCGCTACAGGCGGGCGAGATACTGCCGGTTCCCGCCGATGGCTCGTTCACGTTCGGCCATGTGGCGCAGGAAGGGA
>JBDSBK010000217.1:0-11368 GCA_039921645.1 Dokdonella sp. | reverse complement strand
CGCCTGCTCGGCATCGGCATCGACCATCAGTCCAACGGCCGCAGCGATCCGTATTCGCGCAGCTGGAACCGCATCGTCGCGAACGTCGGATTCGAACGCGAGAACTGGACGGTCATGCTGAGGCCATGGTGGCGGCTGTCCGAATCGCGCGACGACGACAACAATCCCGACATCAGCAACTACATGGGCCGCGGCGAAATGCAGGTGGTCCATTTGTGGAACGCGCAGGAATTCGGACTCACATTGCGTCACTCGCTGCGCGGCGGCGACGACAACCACGGTTCGGCGCGTTTCAGCTGGAGCTTCCCGCTATCGGGCAATCTGCGCGGCTACGTCGAGGCGTTCTCCGGCTACGGAGAAAGCCTGATCGACTACAACCACAACGCGACCTACATCGGCGCCGGTGTGTCCTTGCTCGACTGGTATTGATTTCGGGCGTCGTTTTCCGGACGTCGCCGACGCACGTCAAGCACTCTGGATTCGTCGCGCCGCACGCTGCAGCGTGAGTTCGCAATCGAGTTTGTATATAGTGCGGACGCACGATGCGCCGCGGAGGATTCCGCCTCCCGCCATCGCGTGCGACAGGGGTGTCGTTCTCAAAGGGGACAATCATGAATCGAAAGAAAGCGGCGTCGAGCCGCTGGCGCGTCGGTGTGTGCGCATGGGTTTTTTCATTGTCTGCCAGCGCGGCAACCTCGGCGACCGACGGGAGTGGATTCGTGATTCGTCAGAACCTCGTCTCCAACGGCGGAGGCTTCATCTCGAATAACTGCTACCGGCTCCTCAGCGCGATCGGGCAGCCGGTACTCGGCGTCTTCAGCAACGAGGAATTCACGCTGACGTCGGGGTTTCTGTTCGACGCGCCGTCGACTGACGACAAGATCTTCCGATCCGGATTCGAAACCAGCACAGGGGTCTGCAAATAATGAAATCCTCGCCGCATACCGCACGTATTCTCGCCTTGACGCTCGCCATCGCCGTCGCGCATGCGGCATCCGCCTCTCCGCAGCTGCCGGAGTTCAACTATCAGGGCAAGCTCGAGCAGAACGGCTATCCCGCCAACGGCAATTACGCGCTGACGTTCTCGCTGTGGGACGCCGCGAGCGGTGGCAATCAGATCGGCTCGACGATCTCCGAGGCCGCATGGCCCGTGGTGAACGGTGTTTTCAGCATCAACCTCGCGTTCAATGGCGCCTTCAACAACGAGCAGAGCTGGCTCGAAGTCAGCATCAATGGGGCGACATTGGCGCGCCAGCCGATCGCAGCCGCGCCCATCGCCCAGTTCGCCTTGAACGGAAATGTCGGCCCTGCGGGTGCGACGGGTCCTGCAGGTCCCGCAGGTCCACAGGGCGCGGCAGGTGACACGGGCGCGCAGGGACCATCCGGTGCATCCGGACCGCAAGGTGCGACGGGCGCCGCAGGGCCGCAGGGTGCGACAGGTGCAACCGGGGCACAAGGTGCGACGGGTGCAGCAGGGGCGGAAGGTGCAACAGGCGCCGCGGGGCCGACCGGCGCACCAGGCGCGCAGGGGCCCGTCGGTGACACAGGCTTTGCCGGTCAAACCGGCGCGCAGGGCGCGACGGGTGCGCAAGGTCCGATTGGCGCCACCGGCGCGCAGGGTGCAACGGGATCACAGGGTCCGATCGGCGCAACCGGTGCGCAGGGGCCTGCAGGTGCGGTCGGTTCGACCGGAGCGCAAGGTGGAATCGGCCCGCAAGGCGTCGCCGGTCCGGCCGGCGCACAAGGCCCGGCGGGCGCACAGGGGCCTGCGGGTGCGACCGGTGCGCAAGGCGCGACCGGTTCGGCGGGCGCTACCGGTGCGCAAGGACCGGCGGGCAGCGGCAAGTTCACCGTCAAGATTAACGGCACGCTGAGCACTGCGCTGGCGCGACCGCTGTATCCGATCAATGTCAGCGGCTATGCCGGAGCGGTCGCGCTGCTCTCGCCGCAGGGATACATCATGCAGATTGACGCCGGCGGTACCGTCGGGGGATCGGGCACGGCGACCTACGCCAGTGCGGATTGCAGCGGCCCGGCTCTTGTCGTCACCACTACGGTCAATCCTGGCGGCGTGCTCGCGCTCGGAACCCAGAACAAGCTTTACTACATACCCCGGACCGGAGTCACGATCTTGACCAACCCGACTCCGGCAAGCCGATCGAATACGTCATTAGGAACCTGTGGCGCCTACAACACGCAGATCATCGGCACCGTCTATTCGGCGCCGCTGAACGTGCCCGCCACGACGGGCGTCGATCCGATCGTCGAGCCGATCACCGTAACGATCGACTACGTTCCCTGAGGCCTTCTTGTCCGCGGCGCCGATGCGCGCCGTGGATTCGAGGCATGCATGTGCGGCGACGGATGGGATCGTGTCGCGCTGTCGAAACCGTCGACGAAGATCAGGTCGAGGCCGCCGGCTTCGACTGCGCCGATGTCGCATCTCGCCGCGCCGTCGTCGTCACCGTCGAGCGGACGTGCACCGCCGCGTTGATCGTCGGCGAGGCAGGCGCCATCGACGCCGTGGTCGATCGCATTTGGTCCGGGCAGATGGGTGCGCGTAAAGCCGCCGTTGTCGCCAAGTGCACCGAGACCAGGGTCGACATCGAGCAGGTCGCTCGGCTGCGTCGACACGTGGCAGCGCTCGCTGTCGCCGATGAGGTTGCCACCGCCGACGGAGGTCACGTTCTTGCAGTCGTCGGCGATGAAGCCAGGTCCGTTGCCGGCCAGGATCGAATTGCTGAGGAAGGTCAGTCCGAAACCGCCGTGCACATCGTAGATCCCGCCGACGTTGGTGTTCGAGGCGGAAGCATGATTGCCGGTCACGGTCGAGTTGCGCAGGATCAGGTGGGTGCCGCCGTCATTGAGGATAGCGCCGGGATCGCCCGCATTTCCGCTGATCGTGACGTTGTCGAGCAGCACCTCGTCGCCCTGGTTGAGTTCGAGCGCACCGGAGAAACGCGCTACGTTGTCCGCGACGAGTGTGCGGCGCAAGGTGACCGATGCGCCGCCATCGACGTGCAGCGCGCCGGACTTGTCGCCGCGGTTGCCGCTGATCTCGCTGTCGTCGAGCACGAGGCAGGTGTCCTCGCCGTCGGTTTCGATGCCACCCGACACGGAGCTGGCGCTGCCGACCTCGTCGAGGTCGGTGTTGCCGACGATGCGCACGTGGTCGCCCTCGATGCAGCCCGCGTTGTCGATCGCGACCGCGCCGAACATGTTCGCGGAATGGTTGTCGCGGATGTCGACATGGCTCATCGCGAGCGTCGTTCCGGCGCCGACGCGGATGCCCACGCCGCCGAGGCCGGAGAAGCTGCCGGTCCACGTGGACGTGCCGACGAAGCCGTTGCGCACAGCAAGGCCCTCCAGTCGAACCGTGTGTGGCGCGCCGCCGAGCAGGTCGAGTACGCGATCGATCGCCGCGCCGTCGATCACGCTGGCTTCGCTGCCGGCACCGCTCAGTGCGACATCGTCGGTGACATCGAGGTCGCCCTGCGCCGATGCGTCTTCGCCGATGCCTGCGATGTTCAGTGTGAAGTGGCCGGCTGCGAGCGTGATCGCGTCGTGACCAGCCAGTGAATTGCTCTCCATGATTGCCGCGCGCAGGCTGCAAGCGCCCTTTGCGTCTGCGCACAATCCATCTCCGGGGATCGCATCGACGGAGTCGGTCTCGACATCGACATTGAACGTCGCCGCGAACGTGGGTGCCGGCAACAGGAGCAGCAATGTGAGGTGCAGCGCGTGCGCGCGGATGGCTGCACCGTCGGGAGAGCGGACGATATGGCGATACATGCGATGCCCTCCGGGCCGTGCCGGCTCGCGCCAGTGTCCGCCGCCCGCGTCATCCGGTCATGAGTGCAAACACCCAGTCGCGCACGCGCATCTCCGACTACCCATGTCAGGAGGTATCAATCGCGTACGGGCACGTCGAACGCTTGCATTGCCAGCAATCGGCTCGAGACCGCGGCCAAGCGTGAACCTCGCCTATTCGTCCAGCGCGTTGCGAAGCCAGGGATTCGCGAAATCGAGTGGAGCGGTATGCGAATGGCTGGTTCGACCGGCAAGCGCCGCGTATCGATGACGCCTACCAGCAGAACGCATGAAATCAGAAGCGAAAACGACAATGCCGGCAGCGCGACCACCTGCCAGCGGATCCCTTTTCGCGTGCGGATCAGACATTACAGGTTCTGATAATTCGGCCCGCTCCCCCCCTCCGGCGTGACCCACGTGATGATCTGGTACGGATCCTTGATGTCGCATGTCTTGCAGTGCACGCAGTTCGCGGCATTGATCTGCAGGCGCTTCCCGGCTGCATCGTCGATGATTTCGTAGACGCCGGCAGGGCAGAAACGCTGGCAGGGATTCCCGTACTCCTCGGCGCAGCGGGTGAGGCAGATATCGGTATCGGCAACGTGCAGATGGATCGGCTGGTCTTCGTCGTGTTCGGTTGCGGCGAAGTAGACGCCAGCGAGACGATCACGTGGCGCGAGCGTGCGGTCGATGTAAGCAGGTTGTTTCGTCGAGACTGCATTCGCATCGCCGCGCGTCGCCGCTTCGGTCGCATCGATCTTGTCGAGCGACGACCAGTCGGCATGGTTCTTCAGCGTCCACGGCGACAAGCCCTGGGTAACCGTTTCCCAGCCTGCGTTGGCGAGACCGAACAGCAGCCCCTTGTTGAAACCGGGGCGAATATTGCGCACTTTCTTCAACTCGGTCATCACCGATGACGCGCGCAGCTTCGCGTCGTAGCCGTCCGCCTTGCCGGTCGCCGCAATGTGTTCGGCGGCGAGCATGCCGGAGCGGATCGCCTGATGCGTGCCCTTGATCTTCGGCACGTTCATCAGACCGGCGGAGTCGCCGATCATCAATGCGCCGGGCATTTCGACCTTGGGCAGCGATTGGTAGCCGCCTTCGATCAGGGCGCGCGCACCCGCCGAGAGAATCGTGCCACCCTCGAGCAGCGATTTCATCATCGCGTGGTTCTTGAACTGCTGGAACGCTTCCCATGGACGGAACAGCGGATCGGCGTAGTCGAGGCCGACGACGAAGCCGGCCGCGACGCGATCCTGATCGAGCTGATAAACGAAACTGCCGCCATATGTTGACGTGTTCAGCGGCCAGCCCAGCGTATGCATGACCTTGCCGGCTTCCGCGCGACCGGCCGGCAGTTGCCACAGTTCCTTGATGCCGATGCCGTAAGTCTGCGGATCGGCGTCCTTGTCCAGCGCGTATTTTGCGATCAGCTGCTTGCTGATGCTGCCGCGGCAACCTTCGGCGAGCACGGTGGTCTTCGCGCGAATGTCGATGCCTTGCGTGTAACTCGCCTTGTGGCTGCCATCTTTCGCGACGCCCATGTCGCCGATTCGCACGCCGCACACCGCGCCGGCATCGTCGAACAGGGGTTCGGATGCGGCGAAGCCGGGATAGATTTCGACGCCGAGTGCTTCGGCCTGCGGCGCCAGCCACGCGCACAGCGCGCCGAGCGAGACGATGAAATTGCCGTGGTTGTGCATCTGCGGCGGCGTCATCGGCGACTTCGTCGCACGCTGCGCGTCGCGCAGCCACCAGAACTCGTCCTTCGTCACCGGCACGCAGATCGGCGGCGGCATCTTGCCCCATTCCGGCAGGAGTTCGTTCAAGGGTTCGGGCTCGATCACCGCACCGGAGAGGATCTGCGCGCCGATCGTCGAGGCTTTCTCGATCACGCAGACGCTGATCGCGGGGTTGAGCTGTTTGAGACGGATCGCGAATGCGAGCCCGGCCGGTCCCGCGCCGACGGTGACGACGTCGTATTCCATTGTGTCGCGCTCGCTCACGGCTGCTCCGGCTGGCTGGAATGGAAACCCCGATTGTCCGGGTTCGGCGATGATGCGGCAAACCATGCGTAAAGAAGCGCGCGACAGGCATAATTGAAGTCTTACCCTTCAAGCCCAAGACCGATGACCGACCCGGCCAACGACAGCGAACTTCGCGGTGCCACCGCCTTCCAGCAACTGCACTGGCTGGCCGGCGGACGCATCGACAGCGCCCGACTGACCACCGCCTATACCGCTGCGATCGCGCGCGAGAATTCGCAGCTCAACGCGTTTCTTGCGCTCGACGGCAGCGCGTCTGCGCAAGCAGCGGCGAGCGATGCGCGCAGGCGCGAGGGCAGCACGATCGGTCGGCTCGACGGACTCACCGTTGCGATCAAGGACAATCTCGACGTCGCCGGCCTCGCGACCACGGCCGGCCTGCCGGGTCGGCGCAATCGCATTGCGACGACGGATGCAAGCGCGGTCGCGCGCTTGCGCGCTGCCGGGGCGGTCATTCTCGGCAAGACCAATCTCGATGAAGGTGCGCTCGGCACCGCCAGCGCGAATCCGCACTACGGCGCCGTGCAGAATCCGCTGCGCGCGGGCTACACCGCGGGCGGTTCGTCGGGCGGTTCCGCCGCTGCAGTGGCCGCCGGCTTGTGCAGTTTTGCACTTGGCAGCGACACGCTCGGCTCGACCCGCATTCCCGCCAGCCATTGCGGCGTTTACGCGCTGAAGCCCACGCACGGCGAAATCTCCACCCGCGGCCTCGTGCGCGCGGCGCGCAGGCTCGATGCGATCGGCATCCTCGCGCGATCGGTCGAGGATCTGGCGATTGTCGTGCAGGTGCTCGATGCGCACGACCCGGCCGATCCGCGTTCGCGCAAGCGCCGCGTCGCGCTGGCGACGCCCGATTGGGAACCCGGACGACTGCGCAGCGCCTTTGCGCGTGATCTCGGGGCGCTCGGCGTCAGCGCCGATGTGCGCACGGTGTTCGCTGCGGCGATGGAACGTATTGGCGACCTCCTCGGCAGCCGTGTCGAGGTCGATTTCTCCGATCATGACCTCGGCCGCACGCGGCGCGCTGCGTTGCTCGTGATGGAGAGCGAACTCGGTGTCGAACTCGCCGAAGATATCGCCGATGCGGCACACCCGTTGTCGCCGCGGCTGCGCGCGATGCTCGATTTCGCAAAATCCAAATCCGCGGTCGACTACGCCGCGGCGGACCGCATTCTCGATGCGACCGTGCTCAAGGCACGCCGCGTGTTCGAGGATATCGACGTGCTCGTGCTGCCGACGGTGGCACACGGTGCGTATCCGCTCGCCGACGGCGAGCGCGCGAACGACGCGGACCTTACCGCCTTCGCCAATTTAGCCGGTTGTCCCGCGGTGAATCTGCCCATGGGTACCTTGCCAGATGGTCTGCCGGTTGGCCTGCAACTGGTCGGTCGTCCCGGCGCGGACTTGCGCCTGCTCGAGTTGGCCGGTATCTGCGCGGCGACCCTGGATGCCGCGCCGTCATACCCAGCGCGCGTCTAGTTCTTACATGAATGCGCGACCCACGACCAAGGTCTGGGTCTCATAAAGGGTGAAAAATCGTCACCCGATGCATCCGTTGCGCGCTGCGTACCGTAAGATGTGACAGGTTGCGCTCGATTGGTTGGCGTGGTTGGGAAGCTGCGGGCACGACATGTGCATGTGCAGCCAATCGGGGAGCACGTCTAACAGACGTGCAGCAAATCCAGAACGGACCATGAGGGCCTGAAAAGGCCCAGCGGCGTTCTGCGCGTCAAACGTGTGCCAGTAACGGTCACCAGGGGATGTCGCATGTATTTGCAGGTTGCGCGTTGCAGTCAGGCTTGCGCAGAAGTGCGCATTCGACCGTCGTCCCCGAACACATGGCGCTCGCGCTTGTTCAGGTTGAGCCTTGCACTCCTGCTGCTGGGACTGGTCGAGCCGTCATTCGCGGCCTACGTCAACCGCTATGCGAACACGACGCGAGGCGGGCTCACGTTCACCGGAAACACCCTCGGCCTCGGTCGCGGCACCGCAACAGCGCCGGGCACGCAGGACTCCATCGGCGCATTCACCACGATCAATACAGCGCTTCAGGTGGGAACCTATCCCGCCGGCACCACGGCGGATTGGCATCTCAATAGCTCGTCGGCAGTACTCGTCTTGCCGCCTGGGGCCACGGTCCTGCATGCGGAACTGATCTGGGGCTCTACCTACAACACCGGTGGCCAGGACGTTACGGCGTCCATAGCGACCCCGGTCAGTCTGACGGCACCATCGCAGGCGCCGATCAGCGTCACCCCGGCCCCGGCCGCCGCGCAATTGGGTGGCGCGCGCTATGTCAATGCCTCCGATGTCACGGCGGCGGTGCAGGCCGGCGGAGCCGGCACGTACACCGTTGGTGGTGTTCCAGGGGTGGTCGGAAACGACACGACCGGCAACGCCACCGGCTGGACACTCGCCGTCGCCTATGCCGACGCGACCAAGCCGGTGCGCAATCTGACGATATTCGCGAGTGCCGAAGTCGGCGGCGCCGCCGCTGTGCAGGTCTCGGGTTTCTGTACGCCCTCAAGTGGGGCGGTCAGCGGCCGCGTGCTGGTGACGGCTGTCGAAGGCGATACGGTCAACAACGGCGACACTTTTCTGTTTGGTCCGACGGCCACGTTGGCGAATGCGAATCGCCTGACCGGCCCGAACAACCCGCTCACGAATTTCTTCGTGTCGCAGATGAACAAGGACGACGGCACGCTCGACACCAGCGGAACGTTTGGAACGCTCAATCAGAACGCGGCAGCGGCAACCAATGTAACCGGGGGCCGTCAGGGCTGGGACATCACCAATGTCGACGGCTCGGCGCAGCTGACCAACAACCAGAGCAGTGCGTTCGCGCAGGGCACCACGGTGGGCGATCAGTACACGATCGCAGGCCTTGGCTTGCAGGTTGATGTGTTCGCACCGTCGTTTCCGGTCACTGTCAAGCAGGTCGACCACGCGGCCACCTTCGTTGGCGATGTATTGACCTACACGATCACGCTGAACAACACCGGGCAGACGACTGCCAACAACGTGGTCTTCAACGATCCGATTCCCGCGAACACCAGTTTCGTCGCGGGCAGCTTCAAGATCGACGGCGTGACGCAGCCGGCCGTGGTCAATCCGGTGGGCGTAGCGATCGGCACGATCGCCAATGGCTCGCAGAAAGTCGTCACGTTCCAGGTCCTGGTCACTGCGATCCCGGCCGACTTCCTGATCCACAATTCGGCGAACTGGACCTACAACTTCACCGCGTGTACTTCGACGGTTCCAGGCACGGTAACCACCAACGAAGTCACCACGCCGGTCACCGTCGTCAATCTCGGCATCACCAAGACCGACGGCAGCGCAACGTATACGCCGGGCAGCCCGATCACCTATACGCTGGTTGCGAGCAATACCGGTCCGAGTACGGCGACGGGCGCTGTCGTTACCGACACGTTGCCGGCTGCCATTGCGGGCGGTGCGTGGACGGTCGTTTATGCGGGCGGCGCGACGGGGCCTGCAGGTGGCAGCGGCAACGTCAATGCGACGATCAATGTTCCGGTCGGCGGGACGGCGACCTTCACGGTCACTGGCACGGTCAGTTCGGCGGCAACCGGGTCGCTCGTCAACACTGCAACCATCGCGGCACCGCCTACCGCGACCGAATCCGCGCCAGCCAACAACACGGCGACCGATACCGATACGATCAACGCGCAAGCCAATCTCGGTATTACAAAGACCGATGGCAGCGGAACGGCGATACCCGGCAGCACGGTCACCTACACGATCGTCGCGAGCAATGCGGGTCCGAGCAATGCGACGGGTGCGACCGTAGTCGACACGGTGCCTGCAGCGCTCACGGGTGTTACCTGGACAGTCGTTTATGGCGGAGGGGCGAGCGGACCGGCGAGCGGCAGCGGCAACATCAACGCGAGCGTGAACTTGCCGTCGGGTGGCAGCGCGACGTTCACGCTGACAGGCACGCTTCCCGCGACCGCAACCGGCACATTGGTCAACACGGCCACCGTCACGGCACCAGCGGGCGTCACCGATCCGACACCCGGCAACAACAGCGCAACCGACACGGACAACCTGACGCCGACGGCGAACCTTGCGATCAGCAAGACCGACGGCAGTACGACAGCGGTGCCGGGCAGCGCGATCACCTACACGATCGTCGCGACGAACGCGGGTCCGAGCATCGCGACCGGCGCAACGATCGCGGACACGATTCCGGCGACGATCACGGGCGCGACCTGGATCGCAACCTACGCCGGCAGTGCGACGGGACCGGCAAGCGGCAGCGGCAACATCAATGCGACGGTCACGATTCCGGTTGGCGGCACCGCGACGTTCA
Organism: Dokdonella sp.; assembly: GCA_039921645.1. Taxonomy (GTDB): domain Bacteria; phylum Pseudomonadota; class Gammaproteobacteria; order Xanthomonadales; family Rhodanobacteraceae; genus Dokdonella_A. The sequence continues at coordinate 1,183 of JBDSBK010000217.1, read as the reverse complement.
CTGTCACCGGCACCGTCAGCGCGACCGCGACAGGCACGCTCGCAAACACCGCGACGATCACGGCGCCCGCAGGCACGACGGATCCGACGCCCGGCAACAACAGTGCGACCGACACGGACAACCTGACGCCGACGGCGAACCTTGCGATCAGCAAGACCGATGGCAGCGCGACATACACCCCCGGTAGTCCGATCACCTACACGATCGTCGCGACGAACGCGGGTCCGAGCATAGCGACCGGCGCAACGATCGCGGACACGATTCCCGCGACGATCACGGGTGCGACCTGGATCGCAACCTACGCCGGCAGTGCGACGGGACCGGCGAGCGGCAGCGGCAACATCAATGCGAGCGTCACGATTCCGGTTGGCGGCACCGCGACGTTCGTCGTGACGGGCACCGTCAGTGCGGGCGCGACCGGCAGTCTGGTCAACACCGCAACGATTACGGCGCCCGCAGGCACGACGGATCCGACACCCGGCAACAACAGTGCAACCGACACGGATTCGTCGGCGCCGAGCGCGGACATCGACTCGGTCAAGACCGGCACGTCCAGCGCCAGCTTCGGCGGCGCGCTGAGTTACACCGTCGTCGTGACCAATCACGGTCCGAGCAACGCGAACGCAACGACGTTCACGGACAACGTGCCGGCCGGCATCACGGGCGTGACTGCAAGCTGCGGCACGCCGACTGGCAGTGCGGTGTGCGGCGCGGTCAACGTCGCCGGCAATAGCGTAACCAGCACGATCACGACACTGCCCAGCGGCGGCAGCGTGACCTTCACGATCAATGGAACGGCACCCAGCAGTGGTGCTTCAGTGACGAACAGCGCGACGGCGCAGCCGCCAGCGGGCACGACGGATCCGACGCCAGGCAACAACACCAGCTCGGCGACGACGACGTTGCTGCAGCCGCAGTTGACGGTAACGAAGACGGCGACCCCGAACCCGTTCACGGTCGGCCAGGCCGCGTTGTACACGATCACCGTGGCGAACACGGGCGCGGGTCCGACGTCCGGCAACATCACGATCGCCGACACACTGCCGACCGGCATCACGCTGACGGCTGCAACGGGCACGAACTGGAGCTGCACCGGCATAACGGCGCTGAGCTGCACGTTCACCGGCACGATCGCGGCACCCGGCAGCACGATCCTGACCTTGAACGTGACGGTGGCGGCGAA
>JBDSBK010000216.1:0-4743 GCA_039921645.1 Dokdonella sp. | reverse complement strand
CCATGCCGCCGCTGTTGAACGCTTCGGCCACGGACACCTTGGCGGCGCTGGCGCCGACGAGGCCTTCCGAGATCTTCGAGCGGATGGTGTAGTCCTGATACGCCGGCAGAGCGATCGCGGCGAGGATCGCGATGATCGCGATGACGATCATCAGTTCGATCAGCGTGAAGCCTTTCTGGATCTTGTTCATGGTGATTCCTCGGTTCTGGTAATGGATGAAACGGTGTGCCCCTAGAGCCGCCAACCTTGCCAGGCAGGCCCGCCTCCGCGATCGCTTTCTTGTCCGACGATCGACGGCTCGCGGATTGGATGTAGCAGCATCCGTGCCAACCACAGCGTAGCCGATGAACGGCAGCTTTTTGGAAACCAAAGTTTGGGGATGAGACGGGGTTCTCACGTTGACAAAAACACCGGCGCGTAGATTGTTCGGAAGTGACAATCTGCGCTTGGGCCTGCGTCGCAGAAGGACGGATATTCCCTCAGAGCACGATGGCAAGCGCCGCCGCCGACTGTTGCCTTGCACAGTTGTGTATCCACGTACGGTACACGAGGCAAGGTAATAACGACGCGACGTCATGACCTGAGATCTGATAAATACGTTCCGCGGCCTCCGCGTGCGTGCGCAAGGGACGTTGCTACCAAGGATCGATAGGCAACGCGCCCAGAACTGAACCATCCTTGCGGTCGATCAGCACGACCATGTCGGCGCGCCGTGCGGCGAGCGGCAGCCATGCGACATCGGCGCGGTCGCGTGAGTGCTGCAGCAGCCATGAGTCGAGCAATGCGTGCGCTTCCGGCGTATCGCGGATCCTGGTCAATGGAATGGCGCGATCAAGCATGGCCGCGCCATGCATTGCGTAGTCGGCGTAGTACTTCGGGAATTTCTCTATGTCCTTGCCGCCGACTCCACTGAAAAGCAGATCGCTTCGTTCCGATTTGTTCTCCGGTCTCTGCGCATAGACCAGACGCGGGCCCGTCCACGAAAGCGAGCGAAATGCCTGTTCGCGTCCTTTGGCGAGATCGTCGGCAGCAAGCTCGCTGGCAGCGACCATCACATAGCGATCGACAGTCGCAACGATGAAGGCTGGCCGCGCCTTGATGACCACGGACATGCCGTAAGAAAAGGCGCAGGCCTGCAATAAGGTGATGACGGCGAGGTCGAAGCGCATACCCTTCTTGCCGTGGCGATAGACAATCAGGGTTAGAACTGGGCCAAGTACTGCGTCGACGCAAAGCAGTACAAGTACAAGATGGTCAGCGCCGGCCGCATGGCTGTAGGGCGGGGGATACCAGAGGCCAAAGATCAGCGCGGCGGACAACACGCCGATCAACACGCTTATCGACAAATGTATCGCGGCAGCTTTCCAGCGTGACATGCGTAACCTCGGATTATCGTGCCGGGCTGAAATTTAATCCAACTGGCATTGCCGGTAGAAGCGCGTGCCATCTCACGGGGCGCCAGCCGTGCGGAATTTGACGACTCGGAAACTGATAACGCAGCGGCAGGCGCCGCTTGGGTTCACTCGATGCCGAGCTTTTCCAATCGGTAGCGCAACTGCCTCAATGTCAGACCAAGATGCTTGGCTGCGGCGGTACGGTTCCAGCGCGTCGCTTCGAGCGCTTTCATGATTGCAGCGCGTTCGGTTTCCGCGACGGCGGCGGCGAGATCGCCGGGGAACCCTTCGTCTTCAGGAGGCTCGGGCGCGTATGGCGGCGGTGCGCGCTGTTCCGCGTATACCGGCGGTGCGCTGGTCGGCGTATTGGCCCAGGTTTCTGCGGCAACAGTGGCGGACCGCTCGCGTGTCGACAGGTGCAGGTCCTCGACGCCGATGGTGTTGTTCTCGCACAGCGCGACCGCGCGCTCGAGGATGTTCTCAAGTTCGCGCACGTTGCCGGGGAAGTCATAGCCGAGCAACGCCCGAAGTGCCTCCGGCTCCAGTCGTGCGGGCGCGTTGCCGTTGTCCTTGCCGAGGCGTTCAAGCACGCGCCCGGCAAGCTTCGGGATGTCCTCGCGACGGTCGCGCAACGGCGGGACGCGCAACTCGATCACATTGATCCGGTAGAACAGGTCCTGGCGGAACGAACCGAGCTCGACCAGACGGGCCAGGTTCTTGTGCGTCGCGGAGAGGATGCGCACATCGACGCCGATCTCGGCGCGCGCTCCGATCGGGCGCACGGCTTTTTCCTGAATGACGCGCAGCAACTTCACCTGCATGTGCATCGGCAACTCGGCGACTTCGTCGAGGAAGAGGGTGCCGCCCTGTGCCGCGTGGAAGAGGCCATCCTTGTCGGCTTGCGCGCCGGTGAAACTGCCGCGCTTGTGGCCGAAGAATTCGCTTTCCATCAGTTCCGACGGGATCGCTCCACAATTGACTGGCACGAAAGGTGCGTTCGATCGCGGCCCGAGTTCATGGATCAGGCGTGCGACGAGTTCCTTGCCGACGCCCGATTCTCCGGCGATGTAAACGGGGGCCTGGCTGCGTGCAACCTTTGCGATCGTCGCGCGCAATTCGTTCATCGGCAAGGAGTCGCCGATCAGCTTGCTGCCGCTGGCGACTTGCTCACTGCGTTTTTCTTCGGACAACTTGAGCGCGGTCTGCACCAGTCGGCGCAGTACGCTGATGTCGACCGGCTTGGAAACGAAATCGAAGGCGCCGGCCTTGAGTGCGTCTACTGCCGCGTCGACGTTCCCGTACGCGGTGATCATCGCGACCGGCGTTTCCGCATATTGTGCCGCGATCAGCGCGATGATTTCCTGCCCCGAGCCGTCCGGCAGGCGCATGTCGGTGAAGCACAGTGCGTAGCGGCGCTCGGCGAGGCGTTCGCGCGCTTCGGCGACGGTCGCCGCCGTTTCGACGAGCAAATCCATGCGGCCGAGCGTCAGCGTCAGCAGCTCGCGAATGTCTCGTTCGTCGTCGACGACCAGGGCGTATTGCTTGCTCATGCGTTCGGATCAGTGCTGTGCGGAATGGGATCTTGTCACAAGGGTAGAGCGTGCTGCGCGTCAAGGCAAAGCAGGCGGTGATGTGGGGTGCCGCAGCTCATGCCGATTGTGGTGTGCTGCGCGAAGCCAGCAAGGTGCCCGCCGGGGTCAGGGTGATGCGAAAACAGGCCCCGCCGCCAGCGACAGGAACGTATTCAAGGGAAGCCTGGCTGGCTTCGCTCATCTGCTTGGCGAGGTACAGGCCGAGGCCCGTGCCGTATTCATGGGTGGTGTAGAACGGCTCGAAGATCTGCGCCGCGACCTTGGGCGGAATGCCAGGGCCGCGATCGATGATCTCGAGCAAGGGTGGGCCCTTGTCCGTGGCAAGTCGCGCGACCACGTTGACGCGAGCGGGCTGGTTCGGTTGGCGGCCATAGCGGATCGCATTCTGCACCAGGTTCCACACCACCTGTTGCAGATGCTGCGGATCGACCATCGCCTCGATCGTGCGGTTCTGCGTGACCGCGCGCAGATGATCGCCGCCGAGGTCGTTGGACTGCTTGTAGTCCTCGACGAAGGCGAGGATCCAGGCATTCATGTCGATGCTTTCCGGACGCGAACGTTCGCGTCGCGACAGCTGCAGGATATTCTCGACCACATCGTTCGCGCGCGTGCAGTGGTTGTTGACGATATCGACGAGGCGTTTGTCCTCGGCGTTGAGATCCGGCGATTCGGCGAGCAGCTGCGCCGAATAGCGGATCGCTGCGAGCGGGTTTCTGATCTCGTGCGCGATCGACGCGGACAGTCGGCCGAGCGACGACAGCGTCAGTTCCTCCGCGCGCCTCGACAGCAGCGAGGTGTCGTCGAGGAAGATCAGCACGTTGGTATCGTCATTCGGCGCAAGGCGGGTGAAGCGCGGGATCACTTCGGGCACGTCGTGCGCAAGCGCGACCGCGGTCTGGTCTGTCTTGCCGGAGTGACGCCAGTGATAGAGGCGTCGCGAGAGTTCGGCGGCGACGGTGCCCAGTTCGCGCTGGGTCGGCGCCGGGTTGCCGATCAGATGCCAGGCCGATTCGTTGATACGCAGGATATGGTTCGCCTGATCGACGAGGAGCACGCCGGTCTTCATGCGCTGGATGATCAGGTCGTTGACCTGCTCCAGATTGAGCAGGTCCACACCGCGCTGCGCGGCGAGATCCTCGGTCGCACGCATGTGACCGCCGAGGTAGCGTAGGAGTGCGCCTACGATGAAATAGGCGACCACGATAGCCGCCGTCTCGACGCTTGGATGCTCGGCATTCGGCACCGTCATGCGCGAATAGGCGTAGGGCGCGAGCACGCCGATCGCAGCCACTCCGGCGAATACGTATGCGCGTCTCGGCAGCAGCAGTGCGGCGATGCCGACATTCACCAGCAGCATCATCGGCACGATGGTGTGCCCGGCGAGCGCGACCAGCACGAGTGAAGCGGCAATGATGTCGATGATCAGCGAGGCGCTGATGCCGCTCGCCAATCGTTCGCGCAGGCGATCGGTCGCGATCAGCAGCACGAGCGCGATCACGAGATAGGCAATGGCGACCGATTGCCCGAGGACAGGCTGGGCAACCTTCACCCACTCACCAGCGTAGGGACTGAACACGAGGCCGGCATAGATCACGGCTTCGAGGCAGCGATACAAGTTGAAAAAATACAATTCGCGCCGGGTGATGTCGCCCGGGGAGGCGGTACTGCTGCGCGTTCGGCGTTCCGCGGTCACTGGGGCTCCATTTTGGCGCGAGTATAGGCATAGCAAGGGTGAGTAGCGAGGATCAAGCTCTCCT
>JBDSBK010000215.1:0-5992 GCA_039921645.1 Dokdonella sp. | reverse complement strand
TCAGACCCAGTATCCCGAGGCCGATCAGGGTCGCCGCAAAGACCGCATGACCCACGCTTGCGATGCGCATGGACATTCCCCGATGTGAGCACCGAGCTCCGCGCCATCTTAGGGAACATCGCAATCGGTGGTGTTGCGCAAACGGCGCTTACGAAGGCGCCGGGGCGAAGATCGACAAGCCGACCGGCCCACGACGCGATCCGAACCGCGTCAAGCTGTGTCACACCATGCGTGCGATGTCGCCGCATCGCGACCCATAGCGCATTGAGCGCTTCATCGGTGAACCTGGCACCGCATCCCGGACCGTTTGCGCGTGTCACAAAGCGACACGCGACTGCCTTTCGGCGACCGCACGACGCGATTTCAACTGGCATCGTTCTTGCTCTTCCCGTTGCTGCGGTCCAGGTGGCGATTCGGACATCCGAGCCATGGCGGCCCGCAATTTCCGTTCGTCGCGACGACGATCCATCACATCAATTCAGGGGACATCATGTCGATCAACATGTTTCGCGCCGGTTTGTTCTGCACTGCACTGACACTGGCCGCGCTGCACGCCAGCGCCGCCGACCAGTGGCACTTCAAGGTCAAGAACGCGACCGAAACACGCATCACCAAGCTGCAGGTGTCGGAAGACAAGAAGACCTGGGGCGACTTCGACGTCGGCCGCGGCATTGCGCCCGGCAAGACCGAGACGATGGTATGGGACAGCAGCACCGACAGTGAAGGGTGCGATCAGTGGATCCGCGCCAAGTTCAGCGACGGCAGTACCAGCCCGCCGAGCAAGCAGAACTTCTGCGAAGACCTCGACACGCCGATCGAATTCTCGGAAGAGTGAAAGCGGCGTAAATCAAATCCACGAACCTCGTCCGGAAAGGTCTGAGCGAATCCGTCATGGATTTGGTCAGACCTTTTTACCTAGGCAGAAAATGCCTGCCCAACGTATCGCTGCAAACGACAACGCTCGCAACAATGGCGCCGGATGGCCGCATCTCTCATCAGGGCCATTCCACAACCGAGCGCTACATCATCCCGTCGTTACGTTTGCTTCGTACTTCCAGCCGCGCCCGATCATGCAGCCGGTCAGTTCAATCACGGATTTGTCCACGGACTGCATTGGATGGCCCCTCTCGCGCAGCTCGGTGGCGCATTTCCGCAATTCCTCGTTCGCTTGCCTATCCTCGCAAGGCTTCATGCTTCCTGTTGGCTCCGGCTTCCACCAACGATAGTGCGTATATCGTTGCTGACTGCTCATGCTGTTCGCTGCCATCGAGTATGAGTTGATGGCAGAGCAGCCTGCGATCGTGAGCGGGCAAATCAAGGCGATGAAAACGTTTCGCATGTGCTTGCAGATCTCGATGGCTGCCATGAATTCGGACTCTGCTCGCATGACCCATGGACGCGTCAGCGGCATCTCGCGCATCGGATGAATCAATTCGTTCAAGGCCATCGTTCCGCAATCCCCGCCTACATCGGCGAGGCGTCGTCAGCCTTTCGATGGGGATTGCGACGTCGATCGGATGGACGTGCAACCCGACGATGCGTGCGAAAAATCCGGCGACGATTCATGCGCCGCGGGCACGCATGACCTTTCCTTCAATTCCTGTGTATGAACGGCTGCATGACCCAGATGGCGGCGACGATGCCCATGAGAGCTACGCACGCGGTCGCAATTCCAAGGCTGTGCGAGCGCACCCAGCCACCGAGGCCGAAACTGATCAGGGTCAGGACGATTCCAAGAAGGAACAAGATCGTAATGGGTTCCTGCTGCGCCTGAATCGCTTCGGGCAGCGTCGTGGAGTGCAACGCGGCCGTCATTGCAAACGTCGAGCCCAAGGTGACGATGATGAAACAGATGCTCGCGCAAACCGCAAGAAAGGCTGCCCAGCTCGCAATGCGATGCGTTGCCGGCGCGGTCAACAACGTTCCGTAAAAAGCGAACGCGAATCCGGCGAGCACTGAACTGACGAATGCGAGCTGCTGATAACCTGTCATGAAGCATCAATTCGATTTTTTGGTTGATCGGGGCAGCGATTCGTATACCCGATTTCGCGTCGACTTGCGCGTCCGCAGGAGGAAAAGCCCGGCGCGCCTGTCGAATCAATCCGACTGCGGTCCGCCGAACTGATCGGCAAAGATGCTGTCGTTGGCGATGTAGCGCGCCACGGTCATGTCGCGATCGGCCGGCAGAATAGTCCACCTGCGATCGCCCGCTGTGAGGACCTGATCGCCGAGCAGGATCAGGTCACTGCCCGAGGTATCGTGCGGGGTGCTCCCCGCACCCGCAAGATCGAGCGTCGAATAGGCATGCAGGGGAATCCCGCTTGCTCCGAGCTGCGCCACGTTCTGCACGTGGATCGAGTCGGTCACCATGTTGAACGCATTGCTGCCGAGGATGAGGTCGCGTGTGCCTGCCCGCTCCGCCAGACCGAACGGCAGCTGAGAGGTGAACGCGCTGAACAGGATCAAATCCGATCCGTTGTCGCCCGGCAGGCCGAATCTCAAGTCGCGGCTTCCATCGGGGCGATAAGCCGCCATCATGACGCCTGCTCCCGCGTACGTGGATTCGACATCGAGCGAATAACCTGCCACCACGAACCCGCCGTCGTGTCGCTGGATGATCCGGGTCAGTGCGTCTTCCTTGGTGGTACCCAAGTCGTAATACACCGAATCCAGAATGAGTCCGTCTTCAAGGCCCGTGTCCGCATCGATGCTGTAGACGATTCCGTCCTTGTCCGGCGCCGCAGCGCGTGCGATCTGGCCCACGATTACCAGGTGATCATCGGGCGCGCCTCGCGCGTAGACCAGGTCGTTCGCGACATCGAATCCGTTCGTCGCGAAGTCGAAATTCCTGATCGCGAGACCGGGTGCGCCGGCGACATTTCCGAAGGCGGCGTCGCGCTGCCCGGTCGTCGCATCCAGCTTCAGGACGAACATTGCGAAGTTCGATGCGCCGATGCCGGTGTCCGTGCGACCGATCACGTACAACTGGCCGTCGTGGTAGATGATTCGCGTCGCCACGTCATCGCGATGGCCGGCATCCCCCAGATCAAACGCGGCCAGCACGCGCCCCGGTGCGGTGCCACTGGTGAAATCGCTGCACGGATTGCCGGCCGAGTCGATGCAGTTGATCAGCACATCCTCGTCCGACGCAGTGGGAAGAATCGTCGAACCCGCGAAATAGAGACGCTGGTTCGCCCCCATGGCGACGTCCATCAGTTCGAAGAAACTGGACGGGATCCTCAATTTTCCGGTTCCGAAATACGTGTTGTTCAAGCTTCCGTCTGCATTCAACTTCGCAATCGCCATGTCGCCCGCAATGTCGATGTTCAGTTCGGCGTTGTATCCGGCGAGCCAGTAGCCTCCGTCCAGCGATGGGAACACGCGCAACGCGACATCCTTCTTGCCGAACGCGTCATTGAAATCCACCGTGGTGTAGCCCGATCCCATAAAGGCCGGATCCGGCAACAGATCGCTGATCGGCAGAAGACCGAGGGGCGCATGAGGCGCATGAATCGCTGAGCTCCGCCCCGGCAACATTGCCCTGGCGCATGTCGAACCGAGGGCCATCAACGATGCGGTCAGCAGCATGCCCATGCGCAGTGGGAAAAAATCGTTGCGTCGTACGTTCATTTCGTGAGTCCTCGCAAGGTCCTCTACGGGAAACACGCAAGCGTCAACAAACCAGACATGCGACATGCAGGTCGCACACGCGCGGCCCCACCGGAGACCTTCAGGCAAAGAGGGCGGCCACACCGCCGCCTCGCGGAAAGGCGACAAGCGTCGATTTCAGGCGTGATCGCGAGCCGGCATCCGCTGGCGCGGCAGGCCGTTTTCCTGGGGTTGGACGCTCGGGTTGAAGTTGAACCGAACCCCCGGCAACGGTGTGAGCCATGGCACGTACCCGCTCACCGAAAGGCTGTCCGCTTCGCAGCCGAAACTGCGTAGCCCTCTGCGAGTACGGTGCGCACGAGGATGCGGCCTTGCCTGAATCGATCCCTTTGCCGGAGACAGCCATGCATTCGATCCGCAGCCGCGTCGCCTTGTGCGTCTTCTCGCTGTTCCTTGCAACACCGGCGCTGGCCCTGACCTGGCATCCGAACGTGCCGGACCAATCGTTCAACAATGGCCTGGTCTACGTGGACAGGTTCGCGGCGCCTTCGTCCCACAACATGGTCTCCGAACGCATGGTCATGCTCGGCAATGGCGACGTGGTCGTTGCCGGAAGGGTGACGTATCTGAATCCCACCGATCCCGCCAACCCGATGTGGCTGGGACTGGTTCGCTATAACGCCGCCGGTCAGCGCGTGACGTGGGGCTCGGGCCCGGACACGACGTACACGTATTTCAACCGCCAATACGTCATCTACCCTAAAGGCTCGGCAGCCAGATTCACGCGCGTTGCGGACATCATCGAGTACGGCAATTTTCTCTACGTCCTCGCCGAAGGCCCGGCCAGCGTTGGCGGCGGCCAGCGCAACGTCTCGGTCATCGTGTTCCGGCAAAGCGATGGCGAGTTCCAGGGCATCTACAATGCGTTTGCGCGCAGCGAAGACGAGTACGGCGCGGGCCTCGTCGCCATCGACGCTGCGTTCAACGTGCGCTATCTGCTCGCGATCGGCACCAAGGTATCGGCGAGTGGCGTGCAGCGGCCGACGTTTCGTCGATTCAACCTCAACGCATCGACCGGGGGGCTGACCGAGGACAACAGCATCGACCCCGGCAACGGTGGATATCGGGATCTGGTCTTCCCGGATGTGTTCTGCAATACCGGCGCATGCAGCGGGAGCGCGTACGCGGTGAAGTCCTTTGGCGGAGGCGCGTTCCGGCTCGGCATTTATGTGGGCGGGACCCTGTTGCCAAACAGCGGCATTACCGAGTTCCTGCTGCTCAAGGTCAAGCTGGATGGATCCCTGGACAACGGTTTCAACGGCAATGGCATGAAACGAGTGAGTGCCAGCGATGCCAACATCAATCCGGATGGCATGGGCTACGTCTACGACGTCGCTGTCGTGCCAGGCAGTCAGGCCGACGCCGCGACGGACCGCGTTTACGCGCTGGCCAGTCGCGACGACGACGTGCTCATCGAGTCTTCGATTGCAAAGGTTCACGGTGACGGCACGCTCGATCCGGCCTTCGGCTACATCGGCAAAGGCTATGCGAGCGTCGGTCTGAACAGGGCACGAAGCATCGTCGTCATCGGCAACGATATCGTCGTGGGCGGCCAGAAAAATTACGGCGGTCCCAATCCCCTGGCAGCACTTGCCGTCGTCGACGCCAATCTGTCGAACCCGCTCAACTCCCAGCCCATCTACATCACCCCGTATGCGGCCAAACGTGCGGATGGATCGGTGTGGGGCGCGTCCATTTTCTACGACATGGCCGTGAGATCCGGCAGCCGACTCGTCGCCACCGGCGACGTCCGCGACGACAGCGCCGGCGGTACCTTGATGTTCGGCACCGTCGGAATCGTCGTCGACAAGATTTTCGCGAATGGTTTCGAACAGTGATTGTTGTGCAACGCACGTGTCAGAATCCTCCTCGCGACAACGGGCTCTGGTGCCCGTCTTGCGCGAGAGTGATGCCCGGCCGTTTCCGATTCGATCACGAAAACCATGCGAACCTTTGTACTGAGAGCGCGGGCGGCACCGACGGACAGCCGAAAATTGCTGGCGTCGGTTGGCCAGGAGGCACACACCGAAATCCTCGCGCATACGCTGATGAACGCGATCTTCGTGGCGCAGTCGCATCGTGCGGACGTGACGGTGTACCTGGTGCTGGAAAGCACCCAGGATTTCTCTCGCACGATCCGCTTCGAAGCCAATGCGATGCACGAAATGGACGGCTTCGACGAGCGCGCCCTGCTGGGCAAGATCGCGAAGGCACTGGATGCCTCGAGAGGAATGGGCAAGGAGGAATCGCGCCCGGTGGAATCCGGCGTAACGGTGCGCACGCTGAGCTTCGAGCGGCTGGTGCAGGAATTGGCCGCAGGTCA
>JBDSBK010000214.1:0-7858 GCA_039921645.1 Dokdonella sp. | reverse complement strand
CGCGGGCGAAGTCGACAGCTACACGACGGCCGTTCTCGAAACACCGCACGGTCCGCGTTACCTGGTCCGTACGTTGTCGCCAACCTTGTCCGTTGCCGCGGGCGAGACGAAAACCGATACCGCGCGTCTCTACGTCGGACCGAAGTTGCCGAGCTCGCTCGATCAGGTCGCGCCCGGCCTCGCGCTGACCGTCGACTACGGCATGTTCACGGTGATTGCCGAGCCGCTGCACTGGCTGCTGACGCAATTGCACAAGCTGACGGGAAACTGGGGTTTCGCGATCATCCTGCTTGTGCTGATCATCAAGGCGGCGTTCTTCAAGCTCAGCGAAGCGCAGTTCCGCTCCGGCGCGAAAATGCGCAAGCTGCAGCCGCGCGTTGCCGCGCTGAAGGAGCGCTACGGCGACGATCGCCAGAAGATGAACACCGCGATGATGGAGCTGTACCAGAAGGAGAAGGTCAATCCGGTCGCCGGCTGCCTGCCGATGGTGATCCAGATTCCGGTGTTCTTCGCGCTTTACTGGGTGCTGCTCGAAAGCGTGGAACTGCGCCATGCACCGTTCATCGGCTGGATACAGAACCTGACCGCGCCGGACCCTTACTTCGTGTTGCCGGTGCTAAATGCGGCGGTGATGATCGGCACATCCTTCCTCACGCCGAGCGCCGGCATGGATCCGACGCAGGCGAAGATGATGAAGATCATGCCAGTCGTGTTCTCGGTGCTGTTCGCGTTCTTCCCCGCGGGCCTCGTGCTCTATTACGTCGTCAACGGCGGTCTCGGCCTGCTGCAACAGTGGATCATCACGCGACGCATCGAAGCCGGCGACAAGACCGCGAAAGCCTGATGCAATGAACGCGCATGCCGACACGATCGCTGCCGTGGCTACTGCGCCCGGCGCCGGTGGTGTCGGTGTGCTGCGCGTCTCGGGTCCGCTCGCCGCGACCATCGCGCGGACCTTTCTCAAACGCCCACCGAAAGCGCGCCACGCGCACTATGCGACATTCCGCGATCGCGGTGACCGCGTCATCGACCGCGGCCTGCTGCTCTGGTTTCCCGCGCCGCATTCGTACACGGGCGAGCACGTTGTCGAGCTGCAGACGCACGGCAGTCCGGTCGTGCTGCGTCTGCTGCTCGCGCGTTCGATCGAACTGGGTGCGCGCCACGCACGCCCCGGCGAATTCTCCGAACGCGCATTTCTCAACGGCAAGCTCGACCTGGTCCAGGCCGAGGCCGTTGCCGATCTCATTGCGAGCGGTTCGGAAACGGCAGCGCGTGCGGCGCAACGCAGTCTCGACGGCGTCTTCTCCGAGCGCGTGCATGCGCTGACCGCGGCGACGATCCGCCTGCGCAGTTACATCGAAGCGGCCATCGACTTCCCGGACGAGGAAATCGACTTTCTCGCGGCACCGCAGGTGAGCGCCGATCTCGCCGCGTTGCGCGCGCAACTCGAAGCGCTTCTCGTCGCCGCGCGCCACGGGGTACGCCTTGCCGACGGCTTGCATGTCGTCATCGTCGGTCGCCCGAATGTCGGCAAGTCGAGTCTGCTCAATGCGTTCGCGGCGAGCGATCGAGCGATCGTGACTGAGATCGCCGGCACCACCCGCGACATACTGCGCGAAACGATCGACCTCGACGGTATCGCGCTGACCCTCGTCGACACCGCAGGCCTGCGCGATGCCGGCGACGTGGTCGAGCGCGAGGGCATCCGGCGCGCGCGCGCCGAATTGGATCGCGCCGATCTCGCCCTGTTGGTAACCGACGACGCGAACGCCGACGACGACCTTGCCCTGCTCGCCGGGCTGCCGGCGAACGTTGCGCGCATCGTCGTGCACAACAAGATCGACCTCGCTCGCGCGCCTGCGCGCGCGCAAACGCTGCAACAGACGATGCATGTGTGGCTGTCCGCGCGCAGTCGCGATGGTCTTGAACTGTTGGTCGCGGAACTCAAACGCCAGGCCGGCCACGGCGAGTCTGGCGATGGCGCATTCACGGCGCGCGCGCGCCATGTCTCCGCGCTCGAACGCACGATGCGACATCTGGTTGCGGCCGCCGATGCGCTGGAACCCCACCGCGCCGGCGAACTTGCGGCCGAAGAACTGCGCCTGGTGCAGCAGGCGCTCGGCGAGATCACCGGTGAATTCAGCAGCGATGATCTGCTCGGATCGATCTTTTCGTCGTTCTGCATCGGCAAGTGAGTCCTCGCCGTCGCAGCCATTGAGACCGTCGCTCGTGCATGATTGACGGATGTCCGTCGCAGCCGACTTTCGCCTCTATTCGAGCAATGCGCTCGATGTGCTCGCCGGTCTTCTTTCCGAAGAACTGCGCGAGCCGGCTGCCGGCGCCGGTCTGCTCGAACCGGACACGATCCTGATTCCACAGGCGTCGATGCGGCGATGGCTGCAGAAGACGCTGGCAGAACGGCACGGTATTGCTGCGAACCTGCGTTTCCTCGCGCCCGGAGAATTTGTCGGTGAAGTGCTCGCCGCCAATCTCGCCATTCACGAGGACGCGACGACCCTCGAACCGCAGCGCCTTCGCTGGCGGTTGTACGCGTGCATGCGCGATCCCGCTCTGCTCGCGCAGCCGGCGTTTGCAGGCGCATTGCGCAGCTACTTGTCGACGTCGGATGCCGAGCTGAATGCCTGGTCGCTCTCGCTGGAACTGGCCGAGGCTTTCGGCAAGTACCAGGCCTGGCGACGCGACTGGTTGTTGCGGTGGGATCGAGGCGCAGATCCGACCGATTGGCAGGCGCTGCTATGGCGTGAAGCGACGCGCGGGAACAACCACCGCGCGCAGGCCATCGATACCTTTCTGCGTCGCCATGCCGATCGCGATGCACCTTTGCCGCGTGGATTGCCGCCGCGCGTGTTCGCATTCGCCTGCATCAATATTTCGCCGGATGTCCTGCATGTGCTGGCAACGGCAGCGCGCGCGGCCACCGTGCACTTCTACCTGCCGATGCCGACTCGAAAATACTGGGGCGACCTGATCGCCGTGCGCGAGCGCCTGCAAGCGGATGAGGCGGATCCGTTCGACAGTTCCGAGAATCCTCTGCTGTCTGCCTGGGGCCGAGCCGGGCGCGATTTCGTCGCGACACTGTTTTCATACGCGATGGTCGAGCCACTTGAATTCGAGGCGTACGCACGGCCCGATCCAGCGCGCGGCCTGCTGCAGCAACTGCAGGCCGATGTGTTCGAACGCCGCGCGGCCGATGGCGCGAAGCGCGCGCTGACGACGATCGCACACGACCGCTCGTTGCAGGTTCACTCATGTCATACGCGATTGCGCGAAGTGCAGGTGCTGCACGATCAACTACGCGCGCTGCTGGAGGACGATCCAACCCTCGAGGTTCGAGACATCGCGGTGATGGCACCGGATATCGATGCGTACGCGCCGTTCGTTGTCGCGGTGTTCGGAGGCGCGCTCGGCAGCGCGCGTTTCATTCCGTACACGCTGGCCGATACCAGTGCGCTTGCCGTCTCGCCATTGGCCGATCTGTTCCTGCGCCTGCTGGAACTGCCGCAGGCGCGACTGACCAGCAACGAGGTCATGGATCTGCTCGCACTTCCGGCCGTCCAGCGGCGCTTCGAACTGGACGGCGACGACCTGGTGAACGTGCGCTACTGGATCGCTGCCGCCGGCGCGCGCTGGGGCCTCGATGCCGCGCATCGCGTTCGCCTCGGCGCTCCACGTGAAAATGCCTACACCTGGCGCTTTGCCCTCGATCGGCTTCTGCTCGGACATGCTGCAGGCACCGACGCCGACATCGAAGGCATCGCGCCGTGGCCGCACCTGGAAGGCGGCGCCCTCGTCGCCCTCGATGCGTTGATCCGCCTGCTCGCCCAACTGGAACACGCGCTGCGCGAATTCGCGCACCCGCGCACCGCTGCCGAGTGGCAGCAGCGCCTGGCGAGTCTCCTGACCCAGCTAATCGGGCCGCCGAGCAACGATGCCGCCGAGCAACGTGCATTCGATGGATTGCTCGCTGAGATTGATGCCTTTCGCAGCAATGCGGAAAGCGCCGATCCCTTGCGCACGATCCCGCCCGAGATCGTGCGAGCGCATTTCCGCGCATGTCTAGGAGCGGTCGACGCGCGCCAGCCCTTCCTTGCCGGCGGCGTCACTTTTTGCCGCATGGTGCCGATGCGGCTGATCCCCTTCGACGTGATCTGCCTACTCGGTCTCAATGATGGCGACTATCCACGGCGCGAGCCTCCGTCATCGCTGAATCGTCTCGCTGCGGCACTCGATACGCCACAGCGGCGCCGCGGCGACCGTTCGGTGCGCGATGACGACCGCTTCCTGTTCCTGCAGTTGCTGACCGCTGCCGAGCGCGTGTTCTATCTGAGCTATATCGGACATGACGCGACGGATGGCAGTGCGCGAGAGCCATCGGTGCTGGTATCGGAGTTGCTCGACGCGGCAGCCGATCACTTCGCCGAAACCGAGCGTGCGCGCGCCGGACTCGTCGTGCGGCACCCGTTGCAGCCTTTCGGTCGCTTGACGCGAGACGATGCCCGCCGCGTGACGTTCGACGCGACATGGCAGCCTGCACTCGAGGAAACCCAGCAATTGCGCACGCAGCGCCCTTTCGCGGACGCACCGCTGCCGCTTCCTGCGCAAGCGGCGCGTGTCGAGTACCGCGCGTTGCGCGCGTTCCTGTCGAACCCGCAGCGCCGCTTCCTGCGCGAGCGCCTGCAGGTGCGAC
Source organism: Dokdonella sp. (assembly GCA_039921645.1). Classification (GTDB taxonomy): domain Bacteria; phylum Pseudomonadota; class Gammaproteobacteria; order Xanthomonadales; family Rhodanobacteraceae; genus Dokdonella_A. The sequence goes on along the minus strand of JBDSBK010000214.1, from coordinate 3,150 downwards.
TGCCTGAACTGGATGCGCAACTTGCCGACACCGAGCCGTACGCCGACGAGGATGCGATCGAACGCAGTGCGCTGCGCCGTCGCGTGCTCGCCGCTTTGCTGTCGGACGAGGCGGCGGATGAGTCCGCGTTGTGTCGCCGCCTGCAGGCAGAAGCATGGTTGCCGCCCTCGGCTGCAGGTGAGCAGCAGCTCCGCGCGCTGTTGCGCGAGTTGGATCCGCTCGCGCGGACTATCGCGTACACGCGCAGCGGCGCGTCGCAGGCGCAGCCATTCGCGCTCGACCTCGACGGCGTGATACTTGCCGGTGCGCTCGACGACGTCGACGATGCGAGCGCACTGCGCGTGAAGCCCGGCAAACCGAGTGGCCGCGACTGGGTGCGCTGGCATCTCGACGCGCTGGTGCTGGACGCACTCGGCGATACTCGTCCACTCGCCGCATTCGCATCGTTCTCACCGCACGACTGGGGTCCGCGTCGCTTGCAGAAACATTCGGCCGGGGCGGCCAGCGCGGCGCTTCGATGGCTGGTCGAATTGATGCGCATCGGCGAGTCGGTCCCGCTGCCCATGGGGCCACGCAGCGCGTGGGCCTGGCTCGAGGGGCTGGATGGCAACAACCCTGCGCAGCACAGCGAACGCGCGCTCGACGCGGCCGAAGACGTCTGGACCGGCCGCGACGGCAACGGCGAAGGCAGCGATGCGTGGACGGCATTGGCATTGCGCGGCGCCGATCCCTTTGCCGACGCTGCAGCGCGCGCGCGTTTCGGGATGCTCGCGCAAGCCGTTACGGGGGCGCTGCGCGACGCGCAGGTCCCGGCCTGGCGCGCGGAAATCTTCGCGCGCGGCGCGGACTCCGATCAGGCCGCAGTGCCGTGAAGCACGCCGAACCCTCACTGCTGGATCTGCCACTCCACGGCGTACGGCGCATCGAAGCGAGCGCCGGTACGGGCAAGACATTCACGCTGGCACTGGTGCACGCGCGCCTGGTCATCGAGCGCGGCTTGAATGCGCGCCAGATTCTTGCGGTCACGTACACGAAAGCCGCGACGCAGGAACTGCGCGAGCGCTTGCGCAAGCAGCTCGATCGCGCGGCACGCATCGTCGCGCTGCCAGCTGCCGAGCGCACGAAGATCCTCGACGGCGACGATGCCGCCGAACGGCTCACCACGGCCGTGATCGAACGCCAGCTCGAGCGCGAGGAGACCGCCGCATTGACCGCGCGCTTGCGTCGAGCGGCGAACGAGATTGATCTCGCCGCCATCTTCACCATCCATGCCTTCTGCCAGCGCGTGCTGGCGGATCACGCCGTCGACAGCGGCGAGCCGCTGCTGCCGCGCGAGATGGTCGGCAGCGAACGCCCGCTGCACGAGGAGGTCGCGTTCGATGCATGGCGGCGATGGACGCGCACTCGCGAAGACACGCAGGATCTGCGCGCGTTGTGGACTACGCCGGCCGTCTTTGCCCGGGATCTGCCCGTTCTGTTGCGCGCCGGTGTCGTGCTGCCGGCCGCCCAACCCGTGGGCACCGATGCGGAATCGCGGTTCGGCGACGCCGCGAACGCGCTGCGCTCGGCTTGGCAACGTGATGGTGCGACGGCACAGACAGATATCGCGGCGGCGCGCGCCGCCAAGATTCTCCATGGTGCCAGACCGAAAACGGAAACGTTGGACAGGATCTGGCGAGCACTGGAAGCTTTTGCGGCGGACGTGAACCTCGAAGCGCCCGACACCGACAAGCTTTCCAGCCTGACGCCCGAGGTTCTGCAGAAAAACGCGAATTCCGGCAAGCAAGCGTTGGTACCGTCGTCGCCGTTGTTCGCCGCCATCGAGGAGTTTCTCGCCGCGCAGACGCGTATTGCGCAGCAGCGCGCGCGCCGGCGCGCGAACCTGCTGCATGCGATTCTCGACTATGCGCATGCGCGCCTCGCCGAACTCAAGCGCAACCGCAATCTCATCGGCTACGACGATCTGGTCGGCGGCGTGCATGCCGCGCTCGAAGGTCCGCGGGGTGAGGCGCTCGCGCAGGCGTTGCGTGAGCAGTATCCAGCCGCGCTGGTCGACGAATTCCAGGATACCGACGCGCAGCAGTGGCAGATCTTCCGTCGCGTCTACGCCGGCAACGGCGAGACGACGCTGTTTCTGATTGGCGATCCAAAGCAGGCGATCTACCGTTTTCGCGGCGGCGACGTGCATGCCTACCATGCGGCGGCGAGCGACGTGGTGACCGAGCATGCCCTCGCCGCGAATTTCCGTTCGCGCCCGCGTGTACTGGCGGCGATCGCCGCGCTGTTCGCGCATGGCGGCGAGTTCCCGTTCGCCGATGCCGCCACGCGCTTTCCGATCATCGAGGCAGGCGGTCGCATTGCCGACGCCGACTTTCAAACCGCCGGTGCGTCGATGCCCGCATTGCATGTCTGGCGTTTTCCCCTGCGCATCGGAGAGACGACAGCGGTCTCGGGCAATGCGCCGCATGCGCAGATCAAGGTCGACGCGGCGCGTTCGCTCGCGGCCAACGCCACTGCTGCGCGCATCCAGTCGCTGCTCGCGGATGCCCGACCGACGTTGCGTGACGGCGATACGATACGCGCGGTGCGACCCGCCGACATCGCCGTGCTCGTCAATACACACCGCGAAGCCGAGCGCGTGCAGCAGGCATTGAGCGAATGCGGCGTCAGCAGCGTGACGGCCGGACGCAGCAGCCTCTATGCAACGCGCGAGGCGCGGGAAATTCTCGGCTTGCTGGAGGCGCTGCATGCGTCGGGAGATCCGGCGCGCCTGCACGCCGCGCTCGCGACCGAGCTGCTCGGAATGGACGCAACAGCGATCGACGCGATGTCGCGCGACGCGCTTGTACTGCAGGCATGGCTCGATCGATTCGACGTTTGGCGACAACGCTGGCAGAGGTTCGGACCGCTGGCGCTGATCAACGAGCAGGTTGCGGCAGCGGCATCCCGCTTGCTCGGTCATGCGGACGGCGAGCGTCGTCTCGCCAACTACCTGCAGCTCGCCGAACACTTGCAGCAGGCGCGCGCAGAGACCCTCGGAGAGGCCGGCCTCATCGATTGGCTTTCGCGCGCCATCGTCAACGCGGACGAGTACGACGAAACGCAGCAACTGCGGCTGGAGTCGAGTGCGGAGCGCGTGCAGATCATGAC
>JBDSBK010000213.1:0-3462 GCA_039921645.1 Dokdonella sp. | reverse complement strand
GTCGGCATGTTCGATCATGCCGCGTTGCCGGTGTGGTTGCGTGCAGCCGCCCAACGCCTGCAGCCGCGCAGCAGCAGCGGCGGCAGTTGCGGCGATGGCTGCTCGTCGTGCGGCGGTTGCGCCGTGGCCGATGCGACACCCGCCGTTGCAACGGCGGCGGATGCCGAAGCCATGCCACTGGTCTTTCGCCCGCGCGCGAAAAACTGATCCCGCGTTCACGGGGATTTTGCGCGAGTCGCGATTCTCCGCCGTACACTTGTCCGATGGACACCTACTCCCTGCATCGCGGCACTGCGCCGTTGCTGATCAGCCTGCCGCACGATGGCACGGTGCTTCCCGAGGAAATGGCGGCCCGCATGACACCGCATGCACGGCAAGTACCGGATACCGACTGGCACGTCTCGCGCTTGTATGCGTTCGCGCGAGAACTTGGCGCGTCGATGATCGTGCCGATCTTTTCGCGCTATGTGATCGATCTCAACCGGCCGTCCGACAATGCGTCGTTGTATCCGGGGCAAAACACGACGGGACTGTGTCCGATCGTGCAGTTCAGCGGCGAACCGGTCTATCAGGCAGGCGCAGAGCCGCGCAGCGATGAAATTGCAGCGCGCATAGAAACGTACTGGAAGCCGTATCACGCGGCGCTCGCGGGCGAGATCGCGCGGTTGCGCAGGGCGCACGCTCGTGTCGTGCTGTGGGAAGGTCATTCGATCCGCAGCGTGGTGCCGTTCCTGTTCGACGGCCGGCTGCCCGATTTCAATCTCGGGACGGCCAATGGGGAAAGCTGCTCCGCCGTCCTGCAGAAGAAGCTGGTCGGCGTGCTCGATGCACAACGCGACTACACGCACGTCGCCAACGGCCGTTTCAAGGGCGGCTACATCACGCGCAACTACGGGCGTCCCGATGAGGGCGTCGATGCAGTGCAGCTGGAACTGACGCAGCTCAACTACATGGACGAGGATTCCTTCGAGTTCCAGCCAAGCCGCGCTGCGCCCACGCAGGCTGTGATCCGCCGCCTGCTGGAAAACTGCTGCCCCTAGCTCAATCCGAAGGAAACACATTGCGGGAGCGTCCGCGACCTTCGCGACGACGGGTTTGTGGGAGCGGCTTCAGCCGCGATGCTCGCAATGGCTGCAATGACCGGCAGCATCGCGGCTTAAGCCGCTCCCACAGTGAATTAGGCAATGCCGGTGATGTTGGGTTTTTCCAGCGATGGCAGAAACCACGCAAGGAGTCCGATTGCCGGAAGATAGGCGCAGAGGCCATAGACCGCTTCGATGCCGATGTGGTCGGCCAGCTGCCCGAGTACGGCCGCCCCGATGCCGCCCATGCCGAACGCGAAGCCGAAGAACAGTCCCGCAATCACGCCGGTTCGCCCGGGTACCAGGTCCTGTGCGTACACGATGATTGCGGAAAACGCGGAGGCGAGCACGAGGCCGATCACCACCGTGAGGATCGTGGTCCAGAACAGGTTCGCGTGCGGTAGCAGCAGGGTAAAGGGCAGCACGCCGAGGATCGAACCCCAGATCACGTATTTGCGCCCGATGCGGTCGCCGATCGGGCCGCCGGCAAGCGTTCCCGCTGCGACCGCGCCGAGGAACACGAACAAGTGCAGCTGCGCGCTTTGTGCACTGACGTGGAATTTCTGCATCAGGTAGAAGGTGTAATAACTCGACAGGCTGGCGAGATAGAAATATTTCGAGAAGATCAGCGCGCCGAGAATCAGCATCGTGATCACGATCGTGCGTCGCGGCAGGATCGATGCGCGTGCTGCCGCGTGTGCCGCGCGATGCGCAGGTATGTGCTCGCGATACCAGCCGCCTATGCGTGTCAACAGCACGATGGCGAGCAGCGCGGCAATCGCGAACCAGGCGACGCTGGACTGTCCTCGCGGCATCACGATGAATGCCGCGAGCAGCGGCCCGCTGGCGGATCCGACATTGCCGCCGACCTGGAACAGCGACTGCGCGAGACCATGTCGTCCGCCCGAAGCCATGCGTGCGACCCGTGAGGACTCCGGATGGAATACCGACGATCCCGATCCGACCAGCGCCGCGGCGACGAGCAGCATCGAAAAGCTCGTTGCATGCGACAGGAGCAGCAGGCCGGAAAGGGTAAAGCCCATGCCGATTGCGAGCGAATACGGCATTGGCCGTTTATCCGTATAGATGCCCACAAAAGGCTGCAGCAGCGACGCCGTGATCTGGAACGCCAGCGTGATCAGGCCGATCTGGCCGAAATCCAGCGCGAAGCTTTGTTTCAGCAGGGGATAGATCGCCGGCAGCAGCGACTGGATCATGTCGTTGAGCAGATGGCATACGCTCAACATCGCAAGGATCGGGAACGCCGTGCGCGCCGAGGCCTGCAGCGGTGATTCCGCGGAGGTCGACGCGAGGGCGGGTGGGGTGACAGCGGTCATGAGTCACGTGTGTTTTTCGACATCGGCGCATTGAACAGGGTCGCGACCATGCCCGCTCTATTGAGAAGGTCAGTTTTCTTCTAGAATGGGCCAACATGAGAAACGTGCACGCGAGCAAGGCCGATACGCTGCCTGGCGATATCGTCGCGACGTCCAACGAATACCCGACTGACCATCATGTCGCGCCGCACCGCCATCGACGATCACAACTGCTGTATGCGGCGACCGGCACCATGGTCGTCGGTACCGAAGGCGGCCGCTGGATTGTGCCGCCTGAGCGCGCCGTGTGGATACCGGCCGGGATGCAGCACGAGGTGACGGCGCTCGCGCATGTCAGTACGCGCAGCGTCTACATCGAAGCCGGCGTCGATGCAGCGCTGCCGATCGACTGTCGCGTGGTCGGAATATCGCCGCTGGTGCGCCAGTTGTTGTTGGAGACGGCGGATCTGCCGTTGCCGTTCGAATCCGGATCGCGCGCCGACCTGATCTTTTCGCTGCTGGTGCAGGAGATCGTCCGGGCGCCGGTGCTTCCGCTCGAAATTCCGTTTCCCGCCGATGCGCGACTCGCTGCTCGGTGTCGTTCGTATCTCGAGCATCCATCGCCGCATGAGACGATCGATGATTGGTGTCGTGATCTCGCGCTCAGCCGACGCACGTTCACGCGAAAGTTCCGTTCGGAGACGGGGCTCAGTTTCGCCATGTGGCGAAGGCAGGCGTCGATTTTCGCCGCGTTGCCGCGACTGGCCGCCGGCGAGACGGTGACCAAACTGGCATTCGACCTCGGCTACGAGAGCGCGTCCGCATTCGCGACGATGTTCAAACGCGTGATCGGCGTGCCACCGAGTCGGTATCTGGGCCACGCACCCAGCGCATAGGAATGATGCTTGACGCTGTCTGGGCTTCGCCCGATGCCATGCTCGTTCATCTGGCCGGGTTCGATTGCGACACGCGTCGTCGGCGATTGACCGACTGCGCGTGCGACGCGCAGCCGATCGTGCATTGCGGCTCTGCTGGCATGGCGCGTTTCTTGCGGTACTGCGGTT
>JBDSBK010000212.1:0-3191 GCA_039921645.1 Dokdonella sp. | reverse complement strand
TTCGCGTCGAACCCTGTGCGCGTGATGGTGCCCGCATTGGGCGCAAGCAGCGTGTTGCGATCGGCGACGACGTCCGCGCGCGCAACAGCAAGCTGGTTCGGCGTCGGCATGTATTCGTCGAATATTTCCCGTGCGACCGCGACCAACGCCGGATGCGCCACCCAGGTGCCGTCGTGGCCGGCTTTCGCTTCGCGCAACTTGTCGGCGCGCACCTTCGTGAATGCGGCTTCGTTTGCGGCAGGATCATGGTTGATCGGAATTTGCGCGGCCATTCCGCCCATCGCGAACGCACCGCGGCGATGGCAGGTCTTGATCAACAGTTCCGAATAGTGTTTCAGGAAAGGCACGGTCATCGCGACTTGGCTGCGCTCGGGCAGCACGCGGTCGCGATGCGCGCGCAGGGTCTTGATGTAGGAAAAAATATAGTCCCAGCGACCGCAATTGAGTCCGGTGATGCGCGAGCGCAGCGCATGCAGGATCTCATCCATCTCGAACACGGCCGGCAAAGTCTCGATCAACACCGTGACCTTGATCGAGCCACGCGGGAGACCAAGCGCGTCCTCGGCGTGCTCCATCACGGCGTTCCACAACGACGCTTCGCGATGACTCTCCAGTTTCGGCAGGTAGAAATACGGGCCGCGATCCGCCGCATGCAAGGCCGTTGCGTTGTGGAACGCGAACAGGCCGAAATCGAACAGCGCGCCCGCCAATGGCTCCCCATCCACTTCGACGTGGCGCTCCGGCAAGTGCCAGCCGCGTGGTCGCACCATGAGCACCGCCGGGTCCGCCTTGACCTCGTAGCGCTTGCCCTCGGGCGAGGCGTAATCGATGGTGCCAGCGACCGCGTCGCGCAGATTGCGCTGGCCGTCGAGCAGGTTCGCCAATGTCGGCGCGGTGGAGTCCTCAAAGTCGGCCATGAACACCTTCGCGCCCGAGTTCAGCGCATTGATGATCATCTTGCGATCGACAGGCCCTGTGATTTCGACGCGCCGATCGGCCAGCGCTGCGGGAATCGGCGCGATCTGCCAGTCGCCTTCACGGATCGATCGTGTCTCCGCGAGAAAATCCGGTAGCTCTCCCGCGTCGAAGCGCGCGCTGCGCGCAAGCCGCGCCTGCAGCAGGGCTTGCCGGGTCGCATCGAAACGGTGATGCAGATCAGCGAGGAATGCGAGGGCAGCGGAATCGAGGACATCCGCGTGGGTTCCGCCGGGCAAGCCAAGGACCTGTATCGATGCGGGCGAAACCTGCAATGCGGCGACCATCGTTTGCTCCTTGGAATGCGGCGTGATGCTATGCAGCAATCCTAGAGCGAAACTTTGTTCTTTGACAAAACAGATGATTCAATGCATTACATTATCATTGTTAATATCTTTTCAATGCGTTGATTCGACATGGCTAAAAAGACGCTCATCGGCCAGAAATCACCGAGGCGCGGCGGCAAACAGGGTGCGATCCGCGGTTCAAATGGCAATACCGCGGCAGAAAAAGCGCCGCGTTTCTACTACAAGGGCAGCCGGCTCAAGCAGTTGCGCGCGTTCTGCATGATCGCCAAGCTGGGCACCCTGTCACGCGCGGCCGAGGCCCTGTTCCTGTCGCAACCGTCGGTCAGCTTGCAGCTGCGTGCGCTGGAACAGGAACTCGGCTCTCATCTGATCGAACGTCGCCGCCGTCGTGTCGTGCTGACGCGCGAAGGTCAGGCCTTGTACGAACTGGCCTTGCCCTTGGTCGAGGGTCTGGAACAACTCGACCAGCAATTCCGCACGCTGCGGGCGGGCCTTTCGGGCGGGCAATTGCACATCGCCGCTGGCAGCTCAACGAGCCAATACCTGCTGCCACCGTTCGTGGCTGCGTTCCGTGCGCGGTATCCGAACGTGAAACTCCAGCTGCACACCGTAGCCGGCAAGGACGGACTCGCGCTGCTGCGTTCGGATCAGGTCGATTTTGCCGTCGGTTCGATGCTCGATGTGCCGAACGACATCAGCTACGAGCCGATCCAATCCTACGACCCCATGCTCATCGCGGCGCCGGACCACGCGTTGTCGAAATTGCGCGAAGTGCGTCTGGAGGATTTGTCGCCGTACGGACTGATTCTGCCGCCGCAACGCCTGACCACATACCGGTTGGTCGACCTGATCTTTCAGCAGCGCAAGGTGCCGTTCCATGTCGCGATCGAAGTGGGCGGCTGGGAAGTGATCAAGCACTATGTCGCACTGGGGTTCGGCATCTCGATCGTGACGGGGATCTGCATCAGCGAGGAAGACCATGTGCGGCTTGCGGTGCGCAACATGAGCGCGTATTTCCCGCAGCGCAGCTACGGCGTGGTCGCCCGCAAGGGCAAATACCTGAGTGCCGAAGCGCGTGCTTTCATCGATCTCGTGCGCCCCGGTTTGTTTGCTCGCCACGACTATTGGGAGGCGGGTCACTCCGATCGCTGACGCCAGCGCATTGGCGATCTACGCAAGAATCAGCGATAGGTGCTCGCCGCTAGGCCCGGGACGGCGGCAGCTTTTCCATTTCACTTCCGCGCAATCGCCTGAAGATGCGCGCCAGGAAACGGAATAGTTTCGGCACCAACCAGGCCACCGCCAGCAGGAAGAGCGCTAGCGCAACGAGAAACACGGTCGGGTGGGTCAGCGCCAGCGCAAGGCCGCCGATCACGAGACCGTCCTCGCTGGCACTCGCGGTCCAGTTCGTGAACGGCTCCGGCGATGTATTGATGGCGGCACGACTACCGCTCTTTGCCAGATGCGTACCGCTGGTGATCATGCCGCCGACGAGCGCGGCCGCCATTTGGGCGGCGGGAGTTGCGTCGCCCATCGCGCCCCAGGCGAGGAATGCGCCCGCCGGGATTCGAATGAACGTGTGCAGCGCGTCCCATATCGAATCGAAACCCGGGATCTTGTCGGCAAGGAATTCGCCGACGCCCATCAGGCCTGCGGCCATCAGCACCCAGGTGTGCTGCAGGACGACGAGTTGTTCGGGCAAGTGCAGATAGCCGTAACGGCCGAGCAATCCGACGATCAGGATCGTCGCATACAGCCGGATACCGCTGGCCCAAGCGAGGCCGCCGGCAAGCGCAAGTTGCGATAGCGAGTCCATTGATTCCTCCGCGCCGCCATCGTACTGCTCTCGACGGCCCTCGCGCAGCGCTGTCGCCGCCTGACCGGCAGCGATCCGCCGACCGATGGCCG
>JBDSBK010000211.1:0-9829 GCA_039921645.1 Dokdonella sp. | reverse complement strand
TGGACATGGCCTCGCGCGCACCCCGCTCGTCTTCGGACATCGTCGGCCTCCCCCGCGACGCCGGCGGCGTGAGTGTCGCCATGCGCTCGTGTAGCATCGGGGGCGAATGGGAAAAAGGCAATGCGCTGGGTGCGTGGGGATGGTGTAAACCCAGCACAACAAGAAGAAGAGATCCTTGCGCGCTACTCGTCTTTCAGTGAAGAGTCGACGTGCAAGGTATCTTGGGATGCCTGTGGCAGCGACGTTAAAGTGGCAAATCGTAACACCGTCCCCACCCAAACCTCCCCTTGAACGGGAGGGCTAAAGAAGTACCCTCGCCCTTTGCGGCTCAAGACGAGTGAACACATGCACCACGCCGCCGAAATCCTGCTGACCCTGTTCGTAATCTTCGTCGCAGCGCAGATTGGCGCCGAGATATCGCAACGCCTCAAGCTCCCCGGCGTGGTCGGCGAAATCGTTGCGGGTTGCGTGATCGGACCTTCGGCGCTGGGCTGGATCCATGCCGAGCAGATCGTCGCGGGCACGCCGCTGGATGTGCTCGCCGAGATCGGCGTGGTGCTACTGCTGTTTTCGGTCGGGCTCGAGACGCGCCTTGCCGATCTAAAGGAAGTCGGCAGGAACGCGTTTCTCGTCGGCGTGCTCGGCGTGATCGTGCCGTTCGCGTGCGGCGCGTTGTGGGCGCACGGCAACGGTTTCGAATGGACCAAGTCGCTGTTCGTTGCCGCCGCCTTCGTCGCCACGTCGGCCGGCATCACCGCACGCGTGCTGCAGGAACTCGGCGTGCTGTCGCGCATCGAGAGCCGCGTGATCCTCGGCGCTGCGGTCATCGACGACATCCTCGCGATGCTGCTGCTCGGGGTCGTCACCTCGCTGCAGGATGGCGGCGGCATCCAGATAGGCAGCTTGCTGTTCGTGCTTGCGCAGGCGATCGGTTTCATTGCAGTGATCGGCTGGGTCGGCACCAGCGTGATGCGTCGACGCGCGCACTGGCTCGACCGGCCGATCAACCCGCACTCCCCGCTCACGATCGCGCTCGCGATCTGCCTCGGCCTCGCCTATCTGTCGACCCAGTTCGGGCTCGCCGCGATCATCGGCGCGTTTCTCGCCGGCATGATCGCGTCGGAGATGCACCAGCGCGATGAACTCGAACACCAGATGCAGCCGCTGCTCGCGCTGCTGACGCCGTTCTTTTTCGTGATCACCGGCGCCAAGATCGACCTTTCCGTGTTCGCGAGCGGCGACGCGTTGTGGATGCTCTTCGTCGTCACGATCATCGCGATCGTTTCAAAGTTCGTCGGCGGTTTCCTCGGCGCGCTTTCGCTGGGGCGCCTCGGCGCGACCATCGTCGGTGTCGGCATGGTGCCGCGTGGCGAAGTCGGCGTCGTCATCGCAAGCCTTGGTCTTGCCGCGGGCGTGTTCTCGAACCAGACCTACGCGGTGATCGTCGCGATGTCGTTGCTGACGTCGATCGTCACACCGCCCGTGCTGTCGATGTTGCTCAAGCGAGACCACGGCGCCAACGCGCCGACGCCGTAGATTTCAACCGTCGAGTCCGTCGGCGAAGATGCGATCGCCCTCGCAGGTCCGGCTCAGTGCCTCGTCGATCCAGACGTTGTACGCCGCACCGGCAACCATCGGCACGCCGCTGGGATGGCGCAGGAACCAGCGCCGCGAGAAATAATCGTAGCCCGTCGTCAGCACGCTGGCGTCGTAGATGAAGTTCGGGTCAAAGGTCGACGTGGCTTGCACCACCGCGCAGGGGTTGTTGTCGAGCAGCGGATGGCTGATGCCGGTGAACGCATCAGGGGGCGTGTTGACGCCCGCAATCACGACATGCCGGAACGCGTTCGGCGAACCGATCGGCGCGGCCATCACGTTGAATGCGGCACCCAGCGGCATCGACACGAAATCCTCGTTGAACACGCGCCAGCGACCGGACGCGTAGTACACGCCGACGACATGGTTGTTGTAGACCGTAGTGCCTGCCGGCGGATCCCAGTTCTGGGTGACGAAAACATGGGCGTCGGGCTGATTGTTGATTGCGGCATTGTCGATCACGCTCGTGTGTTCGAGCCCCAGCGGAATCGTGCCTGCATTGGCGACGTGCACGAATACGGCGCTATCCGACCCTGGCACCGTCACGTTGAAGCGCATGCCCGGGACGATGCTTGTGCCGGTGTCTTCGCTGAACAGGTACCAGTTCGATCCGGCATCGCGCTCCACACCGAGCGGCGAGGTCAACACGAATTCGCCATACCCGCCCACCGGCATCGCGAAGATGCGTGCGTTGGCGATGCCATCGAGATAGGGCGCGACGAGCCGCGTCGTGTTGAGCGGGCTGCCGGGTTGACGCACGACATGCACCATCGTGCCGGTACCCGCTTCGAACGCGCCGATGTCGACCGCGCTGTGGCCTACGCGATGGTTGCCCTGCGCGTCGAAGGCCAGATCCGCGGGTACCGCCGCAGTGTCGCCATTGTTGATGCCGGGTGCGCCTGGCCGCGGTCGGTAGTCGTCGAGCGCGGTGAATTGCGGATCGACCGCGAGGCTGTTCGCGCCGAGCGGCGTGCTGGTCGCAGCGGTTGCGTGCAGCAGGTTGTAGTCGTTGCCGATGCCGCCGCCGAGCGCGGGATCGACATACAGGCCTTCACCCGTGGTGTCGTCGATGAGGTTGTTGCGGATGTCGCCGGTGAGCGATGCCGGAGAGCTGAAGTTGACGAAATCGATGCCGCGATTCGCATGCACGACGGTGTTGTTGACGACGTGCACGTCGGCATTCGGCGCATTGCGGTACACGCGGATGCCGGCGCCGCCACCGCCGTGCGAGCCTGCGACGAGGTTGCTGCCGAGCAGCGACTGGAAGCTGCCGGCACCCACGGTATTGACCAGCACGCCGGCAAAATAGCCGTTGCCGCCGATGCGATTGCCGATCGTGCGGATGTAGCTGCCCGCCGTCGAGCCGGCCTCCAGGCGTATGCCGTTCGCCGATGGATCGGCGCCCGCGTATTCGAACGTGATGCGATTGCCGTTGACCGCGGCATCGAGTGTGATGCTGGCGCTTCCAAGCATGTAGATTCCGTTGCGCCCGAACGAACCGGGCAACAGATGGACATGATTGCCCTCGATGTACGAATACAGCGGTCCGGTTCCGTTGTTGAGCACGCGGATCGCAGCGCCATCGATCGGATCGACATCGCGAAACACCAGTTGATGCACGCGCGCCTGGGTCGGCCCGCTGCTGCGATGCTCGACCGTGACGCGCCCGCGCAGGAGCACGAGGTTCTCAATGGTGACGTCCATGCCTCCCGTCGTCGGCGACTGCACCAGTAGTCCACGATCGACTGCCAGCGACGGCGTGTAAGGCACCGCGCTGATGCTGGAACTGCTCAGTCCGCGCAAGGTGAGGCTCTTGCTGATCGTCAGCGATTCGTCGATCGGCGGGTAATAATTCACCTCGACCGTATCGCCTGCGGTCGCCGCATTGATGCAGGCCTGCAACGTGCCGTTGCACGGTGCCGTGCCGGGCCATCGCTGGGTGGACGCAACGCCGACCACGCCATGCACGAGAAACAGCAGCGGCAGCAGCCGGCGCGGAGCAGGAAAAAATTTCATGCATCGAACCCATCGGCAAAGATGCGATCGCCATCGCGACAGGCATCCGCCTGCGCGCCCGGTACCATGACGTTGAAACCTGCTGCGAGCGGAAATGTCGGCGTTCCCGCGCCTTCCGCGACGATGGTCCAGTGCCCCGGTGCGCCCGCCCCCGCACCGCTGACGTACTCTACGCCGAATGGAACGTCGTTGTTGATTACGGACGGATCGAGCGGATCGTCGACGCGCGTGACTTGCGGCGCGGCGCAGGGGTTGTCGTCGAGACGCGGATGATTCAGCTGCAGGCGTCCGCTCGTGAACGGCATCAGCTGCCGCCATGCGTTCGCACTGGCGAGAAATGGCGCGACGACGACGTTGAACGACACACCGACCGGCATGTCGACCGAAGAATCCTCATTGCGGATGTACCAGTCGCTGCCGAAACGTTCGAGCCCGATGCGGAAATCGTGATAGACGCCGCCGCTACCGGGCGGATTCCAGTTGTGCGTGACGAACGCAATCGCGCTCGCGTTGCCGTCGAGCGTCGGCAGCTTCGAGTAGCGCCCGAACACGCTCGCGACCGTCGTCGTGTGCACGAACGCGCCGTAGCCGTGGTACGGCGCAAACACGTTGAAGGGCGTTCCCGGCGAGATCGCCACGCTCGTGTTCTCATGAAACACGGCCCACAGCGGCGTGCTGTCGACGAGGTAAATGCCGATGTTCTGGATCAGCTGGGTCGCGTCGCCGCTACCGTGTTGCGGCGTGACGAGCATTTTTTCAAGCGAACCCAGCGGCTCCGGAAATACCTCTGTGATCGGCGAGTCGTTGCAACAGGCGTCTTCAACGCTTGCCACATGCACGATGGAATAGTCGCCGCTGTATTCGAACGCGCCGATGTCGACGGTTCCGTTGATGCGCCGCTCGCCATCGGCATCCAGCGTGAAAGCGGGTACATCGGCCGTGCTGCCCGTGTCCTGCGCCGGCGAAGACGAATACAGGCGCGGGTTGCGCGGTCCGAGGAACAACGGGTCCACCGTGAGCGTGCCCGGACCCGGGACGAAGCCGTTCGACGCGTTCGCATAGACGAGATTGTTGCGGTTGCCCAATGTGGCGATCGAAGCAATGGCCAGGCCTGCGCCCGCATGGAACGCGACGAGATTGTTGGCGATCTGGCCCGAACTGCTGTCGGGAAAGCTCGACGGCGCACGAATGAACAGGCCCTGCGTGCCGTGCGTGATCGTGTTGTTGACGACGTGCAACTCGCTGTTCTGCGGCGTGACGAAGATGCCGGCGAAGCCGCTCGTGGGGGGTACGACTTCACCGTCGATGTAGTTGTCGTCGATGTACCAGGTATTCGTCGCGCTGCCGGTCTGCTGCCACGCGTCGATGCCGCCGGCGAAGCCGCGACCGACGATCTGGTTGGATGCGATCCGGAAGGTCCCGCTGGATGTGCCGAGTACGCGAATCAGCGCGCTGGCCGACGCCGAGCCGTTCTCGGCACGGATGCGGTTGCCGGAAAACGCGCCCTGCCACGGGCCGCCATTGCCCTGCGCGAACAACGCGCACGCGCCCGAACCCGAGTGATCGAGCTCGACCGTGCTGTTGCCGACCGTGAACTGCGGACTGCCGCTGCCGAAGTCGAAGAACTGGATCGCGCAATTGGCCACCGCGTCGGTCTCGCGCACGCGCAGGCCATCGGCGAAATAACTGCTCGCGGTGTCGGAAAAATGATCGAACACGACGTGTCCATGCTGCAGCACGAGCTTGCGCAGCGTCACCGAGGTCGCGCCGCTGCCCGGTGAATTCACCGTGATCGACCGTCCGGGCGCGAACACCGCATCGATGCCGTAGGCGGCCTCCAGCGTCAGCGACTTGTTGATGCTGATGTCTTCATCGACCCGCGTGTAGCCGTCCGGAAAGACGAATTCGTCGCTGCCGATGAGGACGGTGTCGCCGGGATTGGCGGTGTCGATGCACGCCTGCAGGGTGCCGCTGCATTCGAGGATCGGCCACGTGTGGGTGGTCGCCGATGCGGGTCGCCCGGCGCCTGCGATGACGAAGACGGCCGCTGCAAACATGCGCACGGGATTGCGAAAGAACGACGACATGAACGTTTCCTCCCGGCGCACCGGCGCCGCTTCCTGTCCCAATACGGCAAACGGGGTCCGATCCGTGCAGACGCCGAAAGACGCTTGCGCTAGCCTAGGCACCGCCCGTCATGCATCGACGGAGTCCGTCGTACCGCGCGTTGGGGATACCGCACATGCCGTCGACCGAAGCCGACGCCGTCGCCGACGTCACCGCCTTGCTGCGTGAACTCGCGGTCGGTCGCGCCGACGGCTTGCCGTTGCTGTTCGCCCAGGTGCAGGGCGACCTGCGCCGCGTCGCCCATCGCGAACGCCTTTCCGTGCAGGCCGGTGAAACACTGTCCACCACCGCGCTGATCAACGAGGTCTATCTCAAGCTCGACAAGTCGTCGTTGCCGCCGTTTGCCGATCGGCGTCATTTCTACAACGTTGCTGCGCGCGCGATGCGCCAGGTCCTCGTCGACTACGCGCGCGCGCGTTGCAGCCAGAAACGTGGCGGCGGTGGCGCGCACGAAACGCTCGGCGCAGCGGAAAGCGAAGCGGAAGCCGACGACGCCGCACGCCTGCTCGACATCAACGCGGCGCTCGACCAGCTCGATGCGGTGCGACCGCGTCTCGCGCAAGTGGTGTATCTGCGCTTCTATGCCGGCCTCTCCGACCACGAGATCGGCGACGTGCTCGGCATCGAGGAGAGCACGGTGCGGCGCGACTGGCTCAAGGCACGCGGCTGGCTGCATCAGGCATTGGTGTCCCCATGACGACGAATCAGGGCGCAGATCCGCCCTCGTGGCACAGCCTCGAACTGCAGCTCGATGACCTGCTCGACTTGCCACCGGCGCAGCGCGCTGCAGCCCTCGGCGAACTGGCGGATTCCGATCCGGAATCCGCGGAGCGGCTCGCGCTATGGCTGGCATCGATCGAACGCTCGGAAGGGTTTCTCGAGCCCGTCGCCGAACCCGATGCACCCGCAGCCGGCCTGCAGGTCGGCGCCTGGCGCCTGTTGCGAACGATCGGTCGCGGCGGCATGGGCGAAGTCTGGCTCGCCGCGCGCGCAGACGGCGCGTTCGAGAAAAACGTCGCGATCAAATTCATCCGCGCGGATCGTCCGGGCCTGCGCGAACGGCTGGTCCAGGAACGCCGCTTGCTGGCCCGGCTCGATCATCCGCACATCGCGCGTTTGCTCGATGGCGGTATCGGCGGGAGCGGACATCCTTATCTCGTCACCGAATTCGTCGATGGCATCGCGCTGGATCGGTGGTGTCGCGAGCGACGCCCGGCGCTCGATACGCGCCTCGCCGTGTTCCGGTCGATCGCCGAAGCGGTGTCGTACGCGCACGCGAACCTTGTCGTGCATCGCGACCTCAAGAGCGCCAACGTACTCGTCGATGACCAGGACCAGCCGACGCTGCTCGACTTCGGTATCGCCAAGCTCATCGCCGACGACGCCGCTGAAACTGCCGAGCACGCGTTGACGCCGGATTGCGCAGCCCCCGAGCAGATCACGGGCGGCGCCATCACGACGCGCACGGATGTCTACGCGCTCGGCGCGTTGCTGTATCAACTGCTGACGGGACGCACCCCGCTCGGCAACGACCGTCCAGCGCTCGCCGAACTCGTGCGGCGCGTGTGCGAGGAAATGCCGCCGGCGCCGAGCGCGATATCCGAAGATACCGGCGGCGTGCCCGTGCGTGCACGCTCCAGGGATCTCGATGCGATCGTGCTGAAGGCGCTCGCGAAAGTGCCGCACGATCGCTACGCAACCGTCGACGCGCTGCTCGCAGACCTTGCGCGGGCGGCACTGCACCGACCGGTCGAGGCGCGCCGGGATTCGTTCTTTTATCGCGCGCGCCGCTTCCTGCGCCGCAATCGACTCGCCGTCGCGACCGGCGGTGCGCTTGTTGTCGTATTGCTGCTCGGCGCGGCGGGTACGCTGTGGCAGGCGCGTGTGGCGCTGCGCGAACGCGACAGCGCGCTGTACCTGGCCGAGCGCAACGATGCCGCGCGCGATTTCCTCGTGCGGCTGCTCAGCGAGAGCAAGGCCGACGCGCCCCTGCATCCGCGCGAGATGATCGAACGGGCGTCGCAGTTGCTCGACCAGGAACCGCAGATGCGCGCGGACGTGCGCGCAATGGCGCGCAGCGTGGTGGGCGAGCTCGAACTCGAACGCCGTGACTACGCCAATGCCGAAAAGACGTTCCGCACGGTAGCCGAAAGCGCGGGCGACGCACCCGACGAACTTGCGATCGATGCCATGTGCCAGCTCGGGGCGACCCAGATTGCGCTCGACAAATCCGACGACGCGCGCCACTGGCTCGATCTCGGCATCGCGCATGCGCGCTCGCTCGAAGGCAGCCAGCGCGCAACGCTCGCGACCTGCCTGTCGTACGCGGGCATGCGTTCACGCAACCCGGCCGACATGCAGGCATCGCTCGCGCTGAGCCGCGAGGCCGTCGACGTGATAGACCATCTCGGCGGCCGCTATGCGAGCCGACAGTCCGCGCTGCACAACAACTACGCGAATGTGCTTGCTTCGGCCGGCCAGCCGCGCGCGGCGATCGTCGAATTCCGCCGCGCAATCGCGTTGCTCACCGACGCCGGACGCAGCCGCAGTGCCGACCGCTCGACCGCCGCCGGCAATCTCGCCAGCGCACTCGCCGATGCCGGCCTGCTGCACGAGGCGGACGACGAGTACACGCGCGCGATCGCGCTGCGTCGCGACGTGAGCGGCGAATCGGTGGGACTTGCGCAGCAGATGATTTCGCATGCGAGCGTGCTGGTCGAACTCGGACGCGCCGACGAGACGCTGGCACAGCTGGACAAGGCGGAGGCGATCCTGATCGCACACGCGGACCCGCCCGGTCTGCGCATCGCGCAATTGCACCTGCGTCGAGCCGGCGCCTATGCCGAACTCGGGCGTCGCAGCGACGCCGAGCGCGAATACGATGCGACGGAGAAATTGTATGCGCAGGTGCTGTCGCCGCAGAGCGCAGCGCACACGAATGTCATGCTCGGCCGTGCCGCATTGTGGATGCGCACCGGGGCGGACGCGTCGGACCTCGATCGCGCCGGCGCGCAGGTCGACCAGGCGTTTGCTCATGATCGTGCGAATGCGAAGGCTGGTTCCGGTCCTGCTGCGAAAATTTCCCGCAGCGCGGCGGAACTTGCGTTGCTGCGTGGCGATGCGCAGGGCGCACAGGCACTGGCAACCCAGGCGCGTGCGCGCTACGCAGTCGATCTCGATCCGGGCGCCTGGCAAATCGCAGCGTGCGACGCGCTACTCGGCGAAGCCGCCGCACGACAAGGGCGTTCAGCCGACGGTCGCAACGTGCTCGCAACCGCCATGTCGCGGCTCGAAACGGCATTGAGTGCCGACCATTGGCGCACACAGCAGGCACGCAGCTGGCTCATGCAAATGGATTCGGCGACGTCAAGTCCATGAGGATGCCGCGCGCCGGCATTGCGCGCCGACGCGGAAACGAAGGAAGGCGTGGTATTGAACCTTAGCCCCCCAATGATCGCTTCATGCAGCGAAGTCGCCACCACCATCCCCACCTAAATCCTCCCCTTGAAGGGGAGGACTTCAAAACGTCGCGCTTCATCCCTCCTCTTCAAGGAGAGGACTTCAAAACGTCGCCCTTTAGCCCTCCCCTTCAAGGGGAGGGTTGGGTGGGGATGGTTTCCGCGAAACACCTCTCTTGAACATGAGAAATGAGACGAAGTCGCCACCAGCTTCTCCACCTGAATTCTCCCCTAGCAGAGGAAGACTTCAAATCGTCGCGCTTCGGCCCTCCCCTTCAAGGGGAGGGTTGCGCGGGATGGTTTCCGCGAAACACCTCTCTTGAACATGAGAAATGAGACGAAGTCGCCACCACCTTCCCCGCCTGAATCCTCCCCTTGAAAGGGAGGGCTTGCTCGCTTCGCACTAGCCCTATCCTTGAAAGGGAGGATTTCAGAGCGGCGAGATCAGCGCGACAGCGCATCCTTGTCGACGCGTTCCATGATGAGCACCGGATCGGCGAGCTGCGTGAAACCGTATTGCTCGTAAAGGCCATGCGCATCGCGCGTGGCCAGCATGAAACGCCGGATATATTGCAGGTCCGGGTGCGCCATGACGAAGTCCATCAGGCGCTTGCCGAGGCCGCGGCCGCGAG
>JBDSBK010000210.1:0-4551 GCA_039921645.1 Dokdonella sp. | reverse complement strand
GCCGGCGAGTCGAGCTGTGCCCACATCTGGATCCAGACGCAATCGGAGTCGAGGTACGCGTCCCAGCCGTCGCCCGGCGTCTTGAAGCAGTTGTTGTTGCCGCTGGCGCGCTGCTTGAGATCGATCGCCGTCGTGAACGGCATGAAGAATTCCTCGGGATCGGCGAACGCACCGTTGGTCAGGTCGTAGTAGCGCGAGCGCAGTTTCCAGTCGGCGAGAACGCCCACGATGCTGTAGTCGATGCCGTTCATGCGCAGGGTCTTGCCGACGCTGTTCTGGCCGCCGAACAGTTTCTCGTTGGTGGCCTTGGTCAGCACGATCACGCGTGCGTGATCGGCATCCTGGGTACGGTCCCAGCCGCTGCCGAAAGCGAACGGCGGCTCGAACATCGCGAAGAAGTCCGCATAGGTAACGCGACCCAGCGACTGGAACGGCTTGATGTCCGGATTCTGCGGCTGCACCGGCAATGCGATCTTGAACATCGCCGCCTGCTTGTCGGCCTTGCCCGCGGCCATCAGCGCGACCGCGTCCCGATAGGTCACCTGATCGGGCGGGTGGCCGTCGTCGCTGTACGGGTTGTTGACGTCCCAGTTGTCGAGCTGCACGTAATGCAACAGGGTGCTCTTCCAAGGAATCGGGTCGCTGCCCATCAGGTGCATCACGGTCAGCGTGGTCATGCTCGCGGCGATGCCGAGCGCAATGCCGACGACCATCAGCGCCGTGAGGATCGGGTTGCGCCGGAGGCTGCGCAGGCCGAGTTGGAGGTAGTAGGCGAACATGGCTATTCCTTCTCGCGCGAATGTCAGGCGATGGCTGCCGTGGCGGAACTGTCGTCACGCGCCGGTTTGCGCAACTGCGGTTCGTCGTCGAAATCGGTGACCTGGCCATCGATCACGTGCACGTTGCGGTGCGCACGTGCAGCGAGTTCGGGGTCGTGCGTGACCATCACGATCGTCGTGCCCTGCCGATTGATTTCCTCCATCAGCTCGAGCACGCCGCGCGCCATCAGGGAATCGAGGTTGCCGGTGGGTTCGTCCGCGAGCAGCAAGCGTGGCGAGCCCGCCAGTGCGCGCGCGATCGCGACGCGCTGCTGCTGGCCGCCGGACAATTCCGACGGGTAATGCTTCATGCGCGAGGCAAGACCGACGCGACCCAGCGATTCCTCGATGCGCTTCTTGCGATCGGCGGCGGCGAAACCGCGATAACGCAACGGCACGTCGACGTTGTCGAACAGGTTGAGATCCGGAATCAGGTTGAAGCTCTGGAAAATGAAACCGATTTTTTCGTTGCGCAGCTTCGAGCGCTTGTCGTCGTTGAGGCCATGCACGTCGACGCCGTCGAGCTGGTACTGGCCGCCGGTGAATTCCTCGAGCAGGCCCGCGATGTTGAGGAAGGTCGTCTTGCCGGAGCCGGACGGACCGGTCACCGCGACGAACTCGCCTTCGCGCACCTGGATCGAGAAATCGCGCAGCGCATAGGTTTCGATCAGATGGGTCCGGTAGACCTTCTGCAGATGGGTCATCTTGAGCATGGGTTCCTCGCTGTACGGCCTGAGTTGAAAGATATGGATGCGGGTTCGGTGCAATGCGTTAGTTCGACAGGGCGACGCGCTGCGCACCGTTGAAAAGATCGGTACCCGAGATCACGAGACGATCGCCTTCCTTGACGCCGCTGACGATCTCGACCGAATTGAGACTGGTCGCGCCGACCTGGATCGTCGTGCGCTCGGCGGTGCTGCCATGCACGACATAGGCGACGCGGCCGGCGCCGCTGTCGATGAAGGGGCCACGCTCGACGATCAGCACGTTCGGATGTTCGTCCATCAGGATGCGCGTCGTGAGCTGCTGGCTCTGGCGCAAGCCGGCGGGCTTCTTGTCGCCGAAGCGCACGCGACCGGTCACCTGGCCGTTCAATACTTCGGGCGAGATCGCGCTGACTTCGCCGGTGTATTTTTCGCCGCCATCGACGATTTCCGCGGCCATGCCGGGGCTCAAGTCGTGCGCAAACACTTCCGGAATCTGTACTTCGATCTCCAGCGCGGTGAGGTCGACGACGCTGAGGATCGGCGCATTCGGCGCGACGTTCGCACGCTGCTGCGCGACCAGCTGGCCGACCTGGCCATCGACCGGCGAGCGCAGTTTCAATTCGTCGACCTGCCGCGTCAGATCCTCGACCAGCAGTTTCTGGCGATCCAGCGCAAAACGCTTCGTCTTGAGTTCGAACGCAAGACTGTCGCGATCGAGCTGCACGTTGTGCTGCGCGTTGACTTCGCTGAGCTTGGCTTTCGCCAACGCATCCTTCGCCCGCAGCACGGTCATCTCCGACTGCGCACCCAGCGTGAACGCCTTCTGGTTGCGTTCGACTTCGCGCTCGGCGGTCTGGCGGTCGATCATGGCCTGCTCATAGGCCATCTGCGATGCCGCCCCGCTCTTGCGATTGTCGATCGTCGCGCGTTCGACATCGAGGCCGAGGCTCTCCACCGTGGCCTGCTCCTGCTTGAGCTTGTTGGTCAACTCGGGCGAATCGACTTCGGCGAGCACGTCGCCCTTCTTCACCTTGTCGCCCGCATGCACGTCGAGCGTGACCGTGCCGGCGGTGCGCGTGTAAACGGTCGGACTGATCGCGGCGATCACCTTGCCCTGCACCGACACATCGCGCGTCAGCGTGCCGCGCTTGACCTCGGCGATGCGCAGTCGCGACGTGCTCGCCGACGAATCGGCCGACATCAGACGTGCGATCGTCGGAACGAACATCGCGACGACGACGGCTGCTGCGACGCCGGCGCCGATCCATACGATCTGCTTCCTGCGATTGCCTTGCGGGGCGATTTGGCGGTCCTGGGCCGAAGTGTCGCGAATCATTGGATGACGGGCTCCGTGTTGGATGACATGCGTTGCTGTTGCAGATAGCAACGACCATGCCATCTTGTAACTTATTGAATAGTCTTGCTTATATTGACGGTGCGCGGGCAGCGGACAGTGTCCGCCGCCACTGCGGACGGGCGCGGACAGTGGCCGAAGCGCAGGATCGGCAACATCCCAGACCACTTCATCGTTGGTCATTCCCAGACAAGCTCGAATGACGGACCAAGCAAGGCGCGCATACCCTGCGACCAATCCGCCCTGCCGCGCATCCAACCACCCGTGACCAGCGCCAGCTTCCAGATCGACGTCCCCGATATCGTCCTCGCGCGAGCGCGCCGCGGCGAGTCGGGTGCGCTCGAGCAGATCTATCGCGCCTTCGAGCGGCCGTCGTACACGCTCGCGCTGCGCATGCTCGGCAATGCCGACAGTGCACGCGAAACCGTGCATGACGCGATGCTGCATCTGCTCGAACGCATCCATCAGTTTCGTGGCGATGCGCCGTTCTGGGGCTGGCTGCGCCAGATCGTCGTCAACCAGGCCCTGATGCGCCTGCGCCGCGAACGCGGCGTCTCGTTCGAGGAATTGCCGGACGACGACGATTCGCCGAGCAGCGCACCGGCGCCGTGGGCCGTCGCCGACGCACGTCATCTCGAACACGCACTCGAACGCCTGCCCGCATTGACGCGCAGCGTGCTCTGGCTGTTTCACGTCGAGGAATACACGCACCAGGAAATCGCCGCGATGACCGGAAAGTCGGTGAGCTTCTCCAAATCGCAGGTCCTGCGCGGCGGTATCCGCCTGCGCGCATTGCTCGAACCGGACACGCTTGATCACCCCATGCCGATCGACAGAAAGGAGGCCGCGCCATGCGTGACCGCGGCGACATGATGAACACGAACCCCGAACGTTCGCTCGCCGACGCACTGCGCGCGTTGCCGGATGCCGCGCCGCAGCCGGACCTGTGGCCCGCGCTTGCGCAAGCGCTCGCAGCGCGTCGCAAGCCGCGCGTGTGGCACTACGCGATTCCGCTGGCGCTCGCTGCGGGCCTTGCCTTCGCGCTGCTGCTGCCGCGCGGCACGCTGCAGCACGCGCAGCCGGAACCGACGCCGCACGCGACGACCGCAGCGGTTGCACCCGACTCTGCGGTTTCGCACGAGGCGGCACCCGCCAACGCGGATGAACTCGACAACCTGCACCAGCGATCGCAGACGCTGGAACGCTGGATCGCGGCCGTCGCCGCGCGTGCGCCGCAGGACAGCCGCGACCTCATGGCCGCCGTCGAAGTGGAAGACCTGATCGGGCTCGTCGATGTGCAACTCGGCGCCGCGCACGACCACAACGATGCGCTGCCGCTCTGGCGCCAGCGTGTTGCCCTGCTCGAAGACCTTGCAACGATCCGCGGCAGCGCGTTCGCGATTGCGGCGAACGACAACGAACCCTCGCGCGCCGCAGCCACGTCGCTCAACTCCATCAATTGAGGCATCCATGAAACGCACCCTGTTGTTCACTGCCCTGCTGCCCTGCTGTGTGGCATTCGCCAGTCACCGTGCGCTCGCTGCCGACGCCGCAGCGAAGCCGAACGCACCGGTCATCGTCGAAGCGCACACGGACGTCCAGAAGGCCGAAGCCGCGCGCGTCGAGCTTGCCGAGCTGCGCGCACAGATGCAGACGCTGTCGCGGCGCATGG
>JBDSBK010000209.1:0-10865 GCA_039921645.1 Dokdonella sp. | reverse complement strand
CGAAACCCATCAGGCGGAAACCCGAATTCTTGTCCTTCGCCTTGTCGACCGCCGTGCTGACGTTCTTTGCATCGCCAATCTCGCCGAGCATCTTGAGCACGGCTTCGTTGGCGCCACCGTGAGCCGGGCCCCAAAGCGCAGCGATGCCGGCGGCAACGCAGGCGTATGGATTGGCACCAGTCGAGCCGACAAGACGCACGGTCGATGTCGACGCGTTCTGCTCATGGTCCGCGTGCAGGATGAACAGCAAGTCCAGCGCCTTCGCTGCAACCGGGCTCAGTTGCAAGGGCTCGCTCGGCACTTCGAACATCATGTGCAGGAAACGCGTCACGTAGTCGAGATTGTTGCGCGGATAACGCACCGGCCAGCCGATCGAATAGCGATACGCGGCAGCAGCGATCGTCGGCACCTTCGCAATCAAGCGGATGGCGGCGAGGCGACGCTGCTCCGGATCATTCATGTCGAGCGTATCGTGATAGAACGCCGACAGCGACGCGACCGACCCGCACAACATCGCCATAGGATGCGCGTCGTAGTGGAAGCCGTGCAGGAAGTTCTTCAGCGACTCATGCATCATCGTGTGATGCGTGACTTCATCCTCGAACGCGGAGAACTTCGCGTTGTCGGGGAGTTCGCCATTGATCAGGAGGTAGGCGACTTCGAGGAAGTTCGACTGCTTGGCAAGCTGCTCGATCGGATAACCGCGATAAAGCAATACGCCGGCGTCGCCGTCGATGAAGGTGACCGCGCTTCTCGTCGCCGCCGTTGCGCCGAAACCCGGATCGAACGTGAAGTAGCCGGTATCCTTGTTGAGCTTGCCGATATCGATGGCAGGATCGCCGAGGGTACCGGTCACGATCGGAAAGGTACTGCTCTTGTTCGTCGTGGAATCGGTAATCTGGACGGTTTTGTCGGACACGGCTCAACTCCTTGCTGCGGACGACCGCCTCGCGAGCATTGGCGGCGAGCGGCAGACGAGGAACGCAATGGACGACCGCAATGCTAGGTCGCGGTCAACGCATAATTATTGCACGACGGCATACGGCCGCGAAGGGTATGGATCGAGCCGCGCGACCGGCGCAGCGCCGAAATTTTTGTGAATTGTCGGCGAAGTAATCTGATTGCGCGCACTACAAACGCAGACACCGGCCATCGGGCCGGTGTCTGGGTTCGGTCGATCTGGATGCGGCCGCGCGAGCGTCAGCCAAATCCTGTCCGCTTGATTATTTCGCGTAACGACGCTTGAACTTGTCGATGCGACCTGCAGTGTCGACGACCTTCTGCTTGCCCGTAAAAAACGGGTGCGAATGACTGGAGATTTCCACCTTGATCAGCGGATATTCCTGGCCATCTTCCCACTTGATCTTGTCCTTGCTGGACATCGTCGACTGGGTCAGGAACGAGAAATCGCTGGAAATGTCCTGGAACACGACCGGCTTGTAGTTCGGATGGGTATCGGCTTTCATGGGTCCTGCTCCGCAGATTTGGCGGGGATAAAAGAGCGGCAGTTTAGCCGGAGCACGCTCGCCAGCGCAAGTTTCTCGGCCAAATGGCGCGTCAGGGCACTTTTGCTCCCAATGCATGCGATACCAGCGCCTCGAATTTCGCCTGGTCGACATCCAGCACGATGCGTGCGTTCCGCGGGCGGTCGAAACGATCTTCCCAGTCGACTACGGTGGCGCCACGGGTCAGGGTGCCCGCGAGCTCGATATCCACATGATGCCGCTCGGCACGGGCGACGATGCCCGGTTCCAGCGCGACTGCCATCGCCAACGCGTCGGCGACGATCATGCCGCGACGTTCGCGCGCTTGATTGAACGCGCGCGCCTTGCGCGAGATAGCCGCGTAGAACCTCGCGCGCGCATCACCCGCTGCAACTACCGCATCGAACCAGTCAAAAGCCATGGCGTGACGTACACAGGCTTCCCAATCGATCAGGTCGAACTGCGGCCATTCGGAGAAGACCACGTGCGCGGCTTCTGGATCGAACCCGATATTGAATTCGACGGGCGCCAGATGGATGTTTCCGCGTCCCGTAACCGCCCCACCCATGATCACGAGCCGCGCAAAACGCGAGGGCAGTTCGGGATCGAGACGCAACGCAAGCGCGAGATTCGTCAGCGGCGCCAACGCGACCAGGGTCAACTGGCCCGGAAAGACTTTCGCAAGCCGTACGATGGCTGC
This sequence comes from Dokdonella sp., assembly GCA_039921645.1. Taxonomy (GTDB): domain Bacteria; phylum Pseudomonadota; class Gammaproteobacteria; order Xanthomonadales; family Rhodanobacteraceae; genus Dokdonella_A. The sequence goes on along the minus strand of JBDSBK010000209.1, from coordinate 8,681 downwards.
GGCAGCGTGCTCACCCGCTGCCTCGCGCGCGGAGGGCAGGTACGCGGTATCTCCAAATCCGTCTTCGCCATGCACGAAACCTGCACCAGGCGACGGCAGCACCAGCGGCGATGGGCACCCTGCGAATACCGGGGTATCCGCGCCGATCACACCGATCAGCTTCAACGCATTGCCGACGGTATGGCCGAGGCCGACATTGCCGGCCGCCACGCTCAGGCCGACCACGTCCGCATTCGCATGCGCCATAAGGATCGCGAGCGCGTCGTCCACGCCGGGATCGGTGTCAATCAGCAGTTTCATTGCCATGGAGTTCCTGGTTCGACCGGATTGGATGTCATGCGCCGGCGTAACGCGCTGCGCCGCCGATCCATCGTGCAATCAAACGCTCGGCGAGTCCTGCATGGTCGCGCAACAAGGCTTCGCCAACCAGTTGCACCGAGGGCAGCAGGGATGCGTCGCGCGTGAGATCGGCCACGCGGAATTCGAGCTGGCCCGTCTGACGTGTGCCGAGCAGCTCGCCCGGACCGCGCAATTCCAGGTCTTTTTCGGCGATGCGGAAGCCGTCGCTGGTCTCGCGCATGACCTCTATACGCGCGCGCGCCATCCGTGACAGCGGCGTCTGGTACAGCAGCACGCAACTCGATGCGGCGCTGCCACGACCGACACGGCCGCGCAATTGATGCAACTGCGCCAGGCCGAGACGCTCGGCGTTCTCTATGACCATCAAACTCGCGTTCGGCACATCGACGCCGACTTCGATCACTGTCGTCGCAACGAGTACACGCGTGTCCCCGCACTTGAATGCGTCCATCGACGCAGCTTTCTCTTTCGGTTTGAGTCGACCATGAACGAGCCCGATCTGCAACCCGGGTAACGCGGCCATGAGTTCCGCAAATGCGACTTCCGCCGCCTGCGCCTCCAGCTGGTCCGATTCCTCGATCAGCGTGCAGACCCAATACGCCTGACGCCCTTCGGCGCACGCAGCACGGATACGTTCGATGACTTCATTGCGACGGGCAGAAGAGATAGCGACCGTTTGCACCGGCGTGCGACCGGGCGGCAGTTCGTCGATCACCGAGACGTCGAGGTCGGCATACGCTGTCATTGCCAATGTTCGCGGTATCGGCGTCGCGGTCAGCACCAGCTGATGCGGCACGATGTCGCCGCTGCGTCCCTTGTCGCGCAGGCTCAAGCGCTGATGTACGCCGAAGCGATGCTGCTCATCGATGATCGCGAGGCCCAGCTTTTGGAACACCACTCCTTCCTGCATCAATGCATGCGTGCCTATGACGATCGGCGCGCCCGCAGCAACTGCTGCACGTGCGATTTCGCGCGGACGTCCAAGCACCTTGCCCGCCATCCAGATGGGCTCAATGCCGAGCGGCTGCAGCCATTTCTTGAAGAGTTGCCAATGTTGTTCGGCCAACAATTCGGTCGGCGCGATCAGCGCCGCCTGGTATCCCGATTCGATTGCCGCCAACGCCGCAATCGCCGCGACGACCGTCTTTCCGGAGCCGACATCCCCTTGCACGAGGCGGAGCATGGGCACGGGTTTGGCCAAGTCGTTTTCGATTTCCGCGACGACGCGTTGCTGCGCACCGGTCATCGCGAAGGGCAGGTTCGCGCGCAATGCGGCGCGCAACTGTCCCTCCCCCGCCAGCACAGGCGCAGCATGTCGGCGCACTTGCGCGCGCAGGCGCTTGAGGCTCAGGTGGTGGGTCAACAATTCCTCGAACGCCAGACGTTGTTGCGCTGGATGCCGACCGAGCAGGAGGGCCGCGATATCCGCATCTGCCGGTGGCCGATGCACGGTCAGCAAGGCATCGCGCAGCGACGCGAGCTGGAGCGGTTCGCGCAATTCGTACGGAATCAGCTCGAGACTCGCCTCCTCTGGCAGGCGCTCCAATGCTCGCGCCACGACCCCTGCGATACGCTTCTGGCCCAAGCCTTCGGTGGTCGGGTAGACCGGCGTCAAGCGCGCTTCCGTGGGTACGACGCCTTCGCTGGACACCCGCTTGTACTCCGGATGGACCATTTCCGGCCCGCTCGCGCCGTGGCGAACTTCACCGTAGCAGACGATGCGCGTCCCCGGCGCCAGCTGTTCGGCTTGCGCACGGTTGAAGTGGAAGAACCTCATGCTCAGCGTTGCATTCGACCCATCACTGATGGCGACGCGCAACTGCGGTCGAAATCGGAAGCCTCTCTCGATGGCTTCGACGATACCCTCGACTTGTGCGCTTTCGCCGATCCTCAAATCACGGATCGGCGTGATCCGCGTGCGATCCTCGTAGCGAAGCGGCAGATGAAACCATAGATCCTGCACCTGCACGAGGCCAAGTCGCCCCAACGCCTGTGCGAGCGAGGGACCAATGCCGGGCAGCGATGTCGTCGGCGCGAGGCTGGGGTCGTTTGCAGCGACAGCTGGGTTGTCAAGGTGAGAATGCATGCGGCGACGACGCTAACCGCGGCCGCCCAGATCGCCGATGAAAAATCCCGTCGCCACTTGCGGTACGGATTACCCGGCGATGACCACGATCGCATCGACCTCGACGCGCGCACCGCGCGGCAACGCCGACACGCCGATCGTCGAACGCGCCGGATACGGCTGCTTGCAGTACTCGGCCATCACTGCGTTGACCGCCGCAAAGTCTCCCAGATCCATCAGATAAATACCCACGCGAACAATGTCGTTGAGTGAACCGCCAGCCGCGGCGCAGACAGCCGTCAGGTTGTCGAAGACGCGACGCGTCTGCGCAGTGATGTCGCCGACGACGAGTTCACCCGTCGCAGGATCGAGTGGGATCTGGCCGGAGAGATAGACGGTCTGGCTTTCGCGTACGGCCTGCGAATACGGACCAATCGCCTTCGGTGCGTGATCGGTTTGGATGATTGTGCGGGACATTGAAAAACCCGGCGAAGAGGAACGGAAGCGAAGAATAGCAACCGCATCGCTCTTTTGCTCGCAGCCGTTACTGTCTGTGCGTATCCCCGTCAGAGAGGATGCCGGCGCACCGCGGTGACGACCTGCAGACGACGCACACGGCGCATCACGTCGGCAAGGTGTTTGCGGCCTCGTACCTCGATCGTGAACAGCATCGTCGCCGTCATTCCATCGCGCTCCTTGTACTCGACGTTCTCGATGTTCGAACCCGCCTCCGCGATCGCCGCGGCAACTTGGGCAAGCACGCCCGGCTTGTTCGTGACTTCGATGCGCAGTTCAACCTTGTAGTCGCCATGCACATCGGCGTCCCAGGCGATCTCGATGCAGCGTTCGGGCGATTTGCGCAACTCCGGCACGTTCGGGCATTCCTGACGATGCACGACGATGCCTTTGCCGGCGGACAAATACCCCATGATGTCGTCGCCCGGCAGCGGATGGCAGCAGTTGCCGAAGCTGAGCACTCCGCGCTCGGCGCCGGTGATCATGATCTTCTCGTTGCTGCGCAATCGTGTCGCGTGCGACGGCTCGCCCTTGCCGGACAGCAGGGATTGCGCAACGGTATCGGCGACGCGGTTGCCGAGCGCGATATCGGCCAGCAATTCCTCGAGACGCTTGAATTTGTGCTCGACAAGGTAACGATCGAGCAGCGCGTGCGGAATCGATTCGAGCGACGCGCCTTGCGCATCGAGCGCTCGATCGAGCATGCGATGACCGAAGTCGACTGCATCCTCGTGCTGCAGGCGCTTGAGGTGATGACGGATCGCGGTGCGCGCACGTCCCGAAACGACCCATTCGAGCCACTGCGGACTCGGATTGGCCGACGGTGCGGTGACGATTTCGACGGTCTGACCGCTGATCAGCGGAGTGCGCAGAGGCACCAGTTTCTTGTCGGCGCGCGCGGCGACGGCATGGTCGCCGACATCGGTGTGCACGAAATAGGCGAAGTCGAGCGCGGTCGCGTTGCGTGGCAATGCGAGGATCTGGCCTTTCGGCGTGAACAGGTAGACTTCGTCGGGGAACAGGTCGATCTTGACGTTCTCGATGAACTCCAGCGACGAGGGCAGATCCGACTGCCGATCGACCAGGTTCGAAACCCATTCGCGCGCCCTGCTTTGCGCGTTGTTGGAAGGCATCGAGTCGGTCTTGTAGATCCAGTGCGCGGCGACGCCGCGCTCGGCAATCGCATCCATGTCCTCGGTGCGGATCTGGATTTCGATCGGAGCACCAAACGGACCGAACAGCACCGTGTGCAGGGATTGATAGCCGTTCGCCTTCGGGATCGCGATGAAATCGCGGAAGCGTCCTTCCAGCGGCTTGTACAGGCCATGCGCCGCACCGAGCGCGTTGTAGCAATGTGGCACGCTGTCAACGACCACGCGCAGGCCATACACATCCATTACTTGCGCGAACGATTTGTGCTCGGAGCGCATCTTCGAATAGATGCTGTAAGGCGACTTGATCCGGCTGACCACGCGATGCCGGATCTGTTCGCCTTCGAGGCGCACGTTCAGTGCAATCTCGATCCGGGTCATCGCCTCGCGCCGATTGCCGAGTACGGCACGGATGCGTTCGGCGATGACCCGGTGGCGATCGGGATGCAGCGCTCGAAAGCCGAGGTCCTGCAGCTCGGCCTTGAAGCGGTTCATGCCGAGGCGTTGCGCGATAGGTGCGTAGATATCGAGCGTTTCGCGTGCGATGCGTCGACGCGCATCGACCTCCATCGAACCGAGCGTGCGCATGTTGTGCAGGCGGTCGGCGAGCTTGATCAGGATCACGCGCAGGTCGCGCGCCATTGCCAGCAGCATCTTGCGGAAGCTCTCGGCGGCCGCTTCCTGTCTATTGCGGAAGCGCACCTTGTCGAGTTTGGTCACGCCATCGACGAGCTCGATCACGACCGGCCCGAACTCGGCGGCAATCTGCTCGGAGCTCAGCGCGGTGTCTTCGAGGGTGTCGTGGAGGATCGCCGCAATGATCGTTTCCGCGTCCATGCCGAGCTCGGCAAGGATGCTCGCGACGGCGACGGGATGGGTGATGTACGGCTCGCCGCTCTTGCGCGTCTGGCCTTCGTGCGCGACCGCGCCGATTTCATACGCCTTGCGGACCCGCGCCACCTGCTCGGGCGGCAGGTAGGCCGCGAGCTGGTGCTCAAGCGCCCGCACGTCGGCGGGAGGCTGGCTCACCGCCGGCGCCCTTGCTGGCGGGGGCGCTGTCGTGGCCATGTCGTCGGGGCAGCCTCTCAGGCTGCTCCGTCAGTCGGACATGGGCGACAGTGGCATTGCATCAGAGGTCGTCGCCGCCCTTGCCCAGATCGTCATCCACTTCCGCAGCGGCCCACTCCAGCGCCTCGCGCTCGGCCTTCTCGCGTTCCTGTTTGTCGATCTCGTCGATCAGGGTCTGGTTGACCTTGCGCTCGGCGATTTCACGCAATGCAAGCACGGTCGGCTTGTCGTTGTGGCCTTCGACGGTCGCCGTGGCGCCCTTCGCCAACTGGCGCGCGCGCTTGGTTGCCATCAGTACGAGCTCAAAGCGGTTGTCCACGACTTCGAGGCAATCTTCCACGGTGATACGGGCCATCCAGCACTCTCCGGAACCAAAATTGAAGCCAATTCATGGCTTTAGCATTTTTCATTGTAACGCGGCGCTTTTGTGCAGCGCAATCACGTATTGCGTGAACCGGAACGCGGTTGCGTGCAAAAAGACCCCAATTTCGCGTAGCCTTATGCGGCGGAAGGGAATAGCCAGCTGCGGCGGACGTCGAGTCTGCACGCCCATGAGAACAATAAAGACCCATGCGACCCACATCGATCCAGCCTACGCTTCGCGTGGGCCTGCTTGCCTTGAGTCTGACCCTGCTCGCCGGATGCACGATCGCCAAACCGCGTGCCGACGATCCGTGGGAGCACTTCAATCGCAAGATGTACGCGTTCAACGATGTCGCCGACAAGGCGGTAATCCGGCCGGTTGCGGCGGGCTATCGCAAGATCACGTCGGCGGACATGCGCCGGATCGTGGCGAATTTCTTCGCCAATATCCGCATGCCCATAACGATCATCAACGATATCCTGCAGATTGATCCGCGCTCGGCGGCCCATAATACCGGCCGCTTCGTGATCAATTCGACGGTGGGTTTCGCGGGCCTGTTCGATCCCGCCAGCGAACTCAAGCTGCCGCCCGACGAAACCGACTTCGGCGTTACCTTGGCCAAATGGGGTCTGCCCGAGGGACCCTATCTCGTGCTGCCGCTGGTCGGTGCGACCAGTGCACGCGATTTCTGGAGGCTGCCGGTCGACAACTATTTCGACCCGCTGGCGTGGTACGCGAAGGACCACGATTTCCGCCTGCACGCAGAGCAGTTCCCGAGCATGATGTACCTGATCACGCTGCGCGCACGCGGGATCGATGCCGAAGGTCTGCTCGAAGGCGTCTACGACCCCTACGTGTTCTACAGGGATGCCTATCGTCAGCGACGCCTGTACGACATCTACGACGGCCAGCCGCCCGCCGATGTCACGGAACAGTTGCAAGGCACCAGCGATCTCGATGTCGACAAGTTGCTGGACGAGCAACATGCCTACGAAAAGAAGCAGGGCGACCAGAACGACGGCCGCCACTGAGGTCCTCGAAACTGAGGTCGTCGAAGGCGCACTCAGGCGATGCCGAGCAAAGGCTCGGCATCGCACAGATGCGCCAGCGCACGCAAGCCGGCGGGAACACCGATAAAGCGCAAGACGATGCCGGTCGTCTGCGCACGCGCGCCCCACGCCAGCAATACCGCCAGTGTGGCGCTGTCGACGGCTTCGAGCCCGGAGACGTCGATGGACACTTCACCGCCGTTGGCGACGAGCAATTCGCTGCTTCGCGCCAGCGCGGTGGCCGCCTCGGAAAAACCGAGTCGACCGGCAACACGGAATTGACCGCCTTCGCCGCGCTCGATGCGCAGGGCTCCCGCTGTCATTGACCGCCCTTCTGGTCTTTTTCCATCGACTCCAGCACCTTGTCGCCCTGGGTTTCAAGACGGGTGATGAGTGCATCGATACTCGACTTCTGGATCTCCGCGCCAACCTGGTTGCGATAGTTTGTGATGTAGGAAATGCCTTCGATGACCACGTCGTAAGCCTTCCAGTCGCCATCCTTGGTCTTGCGAAACGCGTAGTCGACGGCGAGCTTCTTGCCATCATCGAGCGTGACTTCGGTGCGCACGATGGTACGCCTGTCGCTCATCTCGCCCTTGGTCGGCAATACGTGCACCGCGCCGCGGGTGTAGTTGAGCAGGCCTTCGGCATAACGATGCGCGATCGAGTTGTAGAACGCCTTGGCGAAGCGCGTGCGCTGCTCGGGTGTAGCCGTGCGCGCGTACTGACCGAGCACGAGGATCGACGCGTAGTCGATGTCGAAACGCGGCAACAGGATGCCGTCGATGAGCTTGATCAGCTTCTCGTGATCGGATTTGAGCTCGTCCTTGTGCCCCTCGATCGCCTTGCCGAGATCGTCGGCAATACCCTGCACGACCGTGTCAGGCGTCGGTGCTTCGGCATGAGCCGCAGATGTCGCGGCAACGCCGACAAAGAGGGCGAAGGCAAAACCCATCGTACGCAACAGCATGTGGCAACTCCTTGGATTCGATACGTTGATTCAATGCCTGGAAGGATCGGGTGCCACGGGCGTCGCAGCGGCAGGTTTGGCACCAGATGAGTCGGGAGCCCCTGCATCATTGGCGGATTTCTGAGGCGAACCGTTGACGAGGAATTTTCCGATCAGGTCCTCGAGCTGCATCGACGACTGGGTCAGCACGAACTCGCCGCCATCCTTGAACATGTCCGGTGAACCGCCCGGCTGGATTCCAACGTACTGGTCACCCAGTAAACCGCTGGTGAATATCGCGGCTGCAGAATCGTCGGGAATGTCGGTGTACTGTTTGTCGATCGAGATGCGCACCTGCGCATCGAGCTTGGCCGGATCGAGCGCGATCGACTCGACCGAGCCGATGCGAACGCCTGCCAGCTTGACTGGTGCGCGCAATTTCAACTGGCCGATGTTGGTGAAGCGCGCCTTCAGGACGTAACTTTCGCCCTGGCGAAAATTCGCAACCGAGGTTGTCTGGGTTGCCAGATACGCGAGTGCGGTAAATCCGAACAAGATGAACAGGCCGGTACCGATCTGGTAAGAACGTCGCTGCTGAGTCACGTCTCAAGCCTCACATCAGAAAAGCAGTCATTACGAAATCGAGCGCCAATACGGCAATCGACGAGAACACGACCGTGCGCGTTGTCGCGTAAGCCACGCCCTCGCTGGTCGGCGGCGTGGTGTACCCCTGGAAGGTCGCAATCAGGGCGCATACCGCACCGAAAGCGACGCTTTTCCACACACCGTTGATCACGTCCGTCCACACATCCACGCTTTCGGTCATGTTCGACCAGAAGGTGCCGTTGTCGATGCCGAGCCAGCTTACGCCGACCAGGTGCGCCCCGAGAACGCCGAGAGCATTGAATACACAGACGAGCAAAGGCATCGCGACGACCCCTGCGATGAATCGCGGTGCGACGACGTAGTCGAGCGGATCGACCGCCATCATCTCCATGGCGGACAACTGATCGGTCGCTCGCATCAGGCCGATTTCGGCGGTGATCGACGTCCCGGCGCGCCCTGCGAACAACAATGCGGTGACGACGGGCCCGAGTTCTCGATACAGCGCGAGCGCCACCACCGTGCCGCTCGCCGCCGTGCTGCCGAATTTTGCCAG
>JBDSBK010000208.1:0-4827 GCA_039921645.1 Dokdonella sp. | reverse complement strand
TTGCGCCGATGCTAGGCTCACTAACGACCGCGCTCCGCGGCAAAACCGGGAAGGAACCGCATGAAGCTGTGTCGCTGGATGACTGCGATCGCGATGCTTGCCGTCCTCGCATCGACATCGGCAATTGCGGTACCCACGCGTTATATCGTTTTCACATTGGATGTCGATGAAAGCGTGCAGCCGGTCTTCTATACCGAAGTCGCCTTGTCGCCGCCTTCTTCTGTTCGTGCAAATGCGATCGCGGCGGCGGAGCCCGCGTCTGAGGAACGCATTGCTTATCACGCGTTTCGCCATGGTCTGGATCTCGGTGGGAGATCCGTCGCCGTGCCGGACCTGCGCGGTGAATTCGCGCATGACCCGGAACACGGCGACGGATCGATCGACGCATTTGCGATCGCGAAAGCGGAGCGAAGTTTTGTCGTGCGTATTCCGGTCTCGGACGCGGATGCGCTCGAATTCGCGCACAAGAACGGCAGCCAGCGCGTCGATCTGGACGCGCTTGCCGCGAATGCGCATACGCTTGCGCTCACCGATCGCGTTCTTGCGCTGCAGATCGCGCGAGAGGTGAGCAGCGGTGACCCATCCAATCGTCTCGACGTACTTGTGGTTGGCGACGGCTACAGCAGCGCGCAGCAAGCGCAGTTCACCACCGACGCGATGCTCCTGCACGATTCATTCTTCGGGTTGACGCCGTATCACGAATATCAGAGCTTCGTGAACTGGACGACCGGCTTCATCGCCTCGGCCCAGTCCGGCGCGGACCATCCGCCGTATCAGGCGGGATGCACCACTTCAAGTTGCTGCGCCGACGCCAGCGCAAACGGCGATCCGCTCAGCGGTCACTTCGTCAGCACGGCATTCAACGCGCGATTCTGCACGGCGCAGATTCAGCGTCTGGTGACGGTCAACCAGTCCTCGGTGCTTGCAGCGGCGGCCGCGTATCCGGGCTGGGACAAGATCTTCGTCGTGGTCAACGATACGACCTACGGGGGTTCCGGCGGCGACATGGCAGTGACGTCGACGCATGCACAGGCGAAGCAGATCATCCTGCACGAGTTCGGTCACAGCTTCAGTCAGCTGGCCGACGAGTACTCCAGCGCCTACCCGGGATTTCCCGCGTGCAGCGATATTTCCGGCAATGCGCCGTGCGAACCGAATGTCACCAATCAGACGGCCGCAGCGCAGGTGAAATGGGCGACCTGGTTCACAGCGGGCAACCCGATTCCGACGCCGTCGGGCCATGCAGGCGTCGGTCTGTTCCAGGGCGCGCGTTATCTGACGACGGGCATGTATCGCCCAGTCGATCAGCAATGCCTGATGCAGTACCTGGGCAAGCCGTTTTGTCCGGTGTGCCGTCAGGAATATGTGCGCACGCTGTATCGCGGCGGATTCGGCGTTCCCGCGAACGGCATCGACCTGATCGAGCCAGGCACGGAATCGCCGTCGACGGCGGCGGTCGTTGTCTATCCGGCGGGCACGAACCAGGTTTTTCAGGCGAGCCTGCTGCAGCCGACCGTCGGCGCGCTGGACGTTGGATGGTATCTCGATGGCAACCTGATCGATGCTGCGACCATGGCGAGCTATACCTTCAGTCAGGCTGGCGCATCCCCGGCGACGCACACGCTGGAACTGCGCGTGAAGGATCTGACGGCCTTCGTCGCGTCTTCGATGGCAGGAGCGTTGCTCGACCACAAGCGCACGTGGACGATCCATGTCGTGAATTCCGACGACACCATCTTCGAAAACGGTTTCGACTGAAGCGGTTGCGCGAAGGCAGCGGCGGTTGCCGGCACTCCTCGCGCTGACCTTCGTTGCCGTTTCTGGTCAGGGCGTTGCAGGCGCCTTGACGGCGACTGGTTCGACCTGGCGCAACTCGATGCGCCCAAGCATGTCGAGGCCCGAGTAGAAGCGCCACGGATCGCCGTCGCCGACAGCGAGCGCTATGTGGCCCGCATCGAAGCCGGCCAGCGCTGCGTCGAAACTCTGCCAGCGCCCGTCGACGAATGCCTGCGCCCATGCGTGCGGAACGAAGACCTGATCCTTGCCCGCGAAACCGGGCGCATAGGCGAGGCCATCGACGACACGCGTGGCAATGCCGCTGGCGCGACCCAGCGCAGCCACGAGGACCGCGTGCTCGGTGCAATCGCCTTCGGGTTTGCGCGCGACTTCGAGTGCCGAGGCATAGCCGACGTCGAGACTCTTGTTGCGGATGTAGCCTCGCACGAAGGTCTCGATACGCTGCATGCGTTCGCGCGGGACTTTCACGTCGCCAATGGCGCGTTCGGCAAGCCGCACGACTTCGGGTGCCTTGCTCTGCAGCCAGTCATTTGGCAGGAATTCGTCCGCGGACGGCTGCACTTGGTCGCGCGACGCAGTGGCGTGCTGGACTGTCACGACCCATGCGTCGCCATCGCGTACCACACGCTGTTCGTCGGTCTGCGGCAGGTTGAGTGCAGCGCCATGATCGCGCGCCTTCAAGGTATAGCGCATCGCGCCCGCGAGTTCAGTCGCCTGCAGCGGTCGTGGCGACGCCATCAACGTGCGCGCGAAAACGTCGCTGCCCTGGTTGGGAGCCGTCGCGCAGGCGCGATTGCAGGCGAGCAGGGTCAGTTCGACGCCAAGGATCGGCATCGTCAATTTGTAGATCGTCTGTTCCGCGTCGACCCAGGCACGGCTCTGCAGCGGCGAACCTGCAAACGCGATCGTCTGCTCGATCGGACTCAGACTCATGCGTCCACCGGGCAGGTTGACCGTTTCCTTTGCGCCGACGACGCTGGTGATTTCCGCCGCATCGAGGCTCGATGGCTGGAATGACAGCACGTGATAGCGCGTGCCGGCTTCGAGTCCCGCACGCATGGCCGCCAGGCGCACGCCTTCCGGCAACAATGCACCTGCCGGCCAGGCCATGCTGCGCTTCTGCTGATCGCCGCCCGTATGCGTGACGATGTCTGCCGTGCCGTCGTGCACGTTGCCGTCAATCGAAGTCTCGCTGCCCGAAAGGCGAGACACGCTGCGAAATGCGAGCGGCATGCCATCCGCGCTCTCGGTCGACGTCTCGGCATTGCTGAGCGCAACATGCGAGCCAGCGCGGTCGAGCACCATGTCGAGTTTCTGCAAGGTCACGACCTTGCCGCCGTGCACATCCCGCCGTGATTCGAACGACCCGATCTTGCGGCCATCGAGCAGAACAGTGAACCACTGGTCCTGCGCGGGAGCGCCTTGTGCGAACAGGGGCAGGGCAAGCACGCAGGCCAGCCAGAGATGGTCCGGTCGGCAATGACCTTTGGGAGCGAAGCGCATGCGCGATTCCATGGAGACTACGGGATTGAAGGCGACAACCGGCATTGTGCCAGCCCGCTACGCGATGCGCGTATTCCGCGACCTCCAGTACAATCGCGGCCCCGCAATCCGGACCCGCGCATGAAACCCTTCGGCACGCCGCACACCGACAGCGCGATTCGCGTGCTGTTGCTCGGTTCAGGCGAACTCGGCAAGGAGGTCGCGATCGAATTGCAGCGGTTCGCGATCGAGGTGATTGCGGTGGACCGCTACGCGAACGCGCCGGCGATGCAGGTCGCGCATCGCTCGCACGTGATCAACATGCTCGACGGCGTGCAATTGCGCCGCGTCATCGAACTCGAAAAACCCGACTACGTCGTCCCCGAGATCGAAGCGATCCACACGCCGACCCTGATCGAAATGGAGAAAGACGGGCTGGTCGTCATACCGACCGCGCGTGCGGCGTGGCTGACCATGGATCGCGAAGGCATCCGACGGCTCGCTGCCGAGGAGCTCCGCTTGCCGACATCGCGGTATCGCTTCGTCGATACGAGAGACGAATACCGCGCCGCGATCGACGCGATCGGATTGCCTTTCGTGATCAAGCCGGTGATGAGCAGCTCGGGCAAGGGCCAGAGTACGGTACGTCACGAGGGTGAGACCGATGCTGCGTGGGAGTACGCACAATCGGGCGGTCGCGCCGGCAAGGGACGCTGCATCGTCGAGGGCTTCGTGGATTTCGACTACGAGATCACCCAGCTGACGGTGCGCCACGTCGGCGGTACGAGTTTCTGCGCGCCGATAGGACATCGCCAGGAATACGGCGACTATCGCGAATCGTGGCAGCCGCAGGCGATGAGCGAAGTCGCGCTCGCCGAAGCGCAACGTCAGGCCGCGGCCATCACGGGCGCCCTTGGTGGGCGTGGCGTGTTCGGCGTCGAGTTCTTCGTCAAGGGCGACGCGGTCATTTTTTCGGAAGTCAGTCCGCGGCCGCACGACACGGGTCTTGTCACGCTGATCTCGCAGGACCTACCTCAGTTCGCGTTGCATGCGCGCGCGATTCTTGGCTTGCCGATTCCGCAGATTCGCCAGCTCGGTCCGTCGGCATCGTGCGCGGTACTTGCTTCGGGCGATGGCGATCGCCCGCGCTATTACGGTGTCGCCGATGCGCTCGTCGAGCCCGACACCATGCTGCGCCTGTTCGGCAAACCCGAGGTGCATGGCCAGCGACGCATGGCCGTTACGCTCGCGCGGGACATCGATATTGAATCGGCGATAGCGAAAGCCGTTCGTGCCGCTGCAAAGCTTTCCGTCGAGCTGTAACGATGCAACTTCAAATCATTGCGGACATCCCATGGCCGAGTCGATGAACTACGCCGTCTTTCTTTTTCCGCAGGCGATCGAGGCGCTCGGCGAGCCAATCAAGCCGTACCTTCGCGAAGGGCCGGGAGGTCAGCATATCGTGTGCGCGGAGATCGACGCTTCGGGCGCGCTGTTCGGGATGACGCTTGCGGGCAAGGGACCGAACAGCGAATCGCTGGAACTCGA
>JBDSBK010000207.1:0-5233 GCA_039921645.1 Dokdonella sp. | reverse complement strand
CGAAGATCGGCTTGCGGCTGAAGGTCGGGATGATTTCCGACACGATGCCGAACGCCGGCAGGATCATGATGTAGACCTCGGGGTGCCCGAAGAACCAGAAGATGTGCTGGAACATCACCGGGTCGCCGCCGCCAGCCGCATTGAAGAAACTGGTGCCGAAGAACTTGTCGGTGAGCAGCATGGTGACCGCGCCCGCGAGCACCGGCATCACCGCGATCAGCAGGAACGCGGTGATCAGCCAGCTCCACACGAAGATCGGCATGCGCAGCAGGTCCATGCCGGGCGCACGCATGTTGAGGATCGTCGCGATGATGTTGATCGCGCCCATGATCGAGCTGATGCCCATCAAGTGGACCGCGAAGATCATGAAGGCGACGTTGCTGCCGCCTTCGAGCGACAGCGGCGGATACATCGTCCAGCCGCCCTGCGGGCCACCGCCGGGCATGAAGATTTCGGAGATGAGCAGGAAGAACGCGAACGGCAGGATCCAGAACGACCAGTTGTTCATGCGCGGAAGCGCCATGTCGGGCGCGCCGACCATCAACGGGATCATCCAGTTGGCGAGACCGACGAATGCCGGCATCACCGCGCCGAAGATCATGATCAGCGCATGCATCGTGGTCATTTCGTTGAAGAACTCCGGTTGCACGAGCTGCAGGCCCGGCTTGAAGAGTTCCGCACGAATGATCATCGCCATCGAACCGCCGATGAAGAACATCGTCAGCGAGAAGATCAGGTACAGCGTACCGATGTCCTTGTGGTTCGTCGTGAACAGCCAGCGATGCAGGAAGCCTTGCGGCTTGTGATCGTGGTCGTCATGCGCGTCGTGCGCGTCGTTGTGGATGGCGGGATTGGCTGCGGCCATGATCTGAAAACCTCTGCGACGTTCGGTTCAACGTCTGGGAACGAATGACGTCATGCCCGCTGCGCGGAAATGACGGCCATGAAACTCCACACTACTGCGTACCGGGTCAGCCTTGCGGAGCCGACGTGGTCGCCGTCGGTACCGCGGCCGTGGCGGCCGTCTGGGCTGCACTGCTCGCGCTCTCCTGCGCAGCCATCCATTGCTCGAATTCCGCTTTCGGCACCGCCTTGACGACGATCGGCATGAAGCCGTGATCCTTGCCGCACAGCTCCGCGCACTGACCGCGATACACGCCAGGCTCGTCGATCTGCGCCCATTGGTCGTTGATGATTCCGGGAATCGCATCCTGCTTCCAGCCGAGGCTGGGCACCCACCACGCGTGGATCACGTCGTCGGCGGTGATCACGAAACGCACCTTGACGCCAACCGGCAGGATCAGCGGCTTGTCGACATTGAGCAGGTAGCTCTGGAAGTCGCCGTCCTTGACCGTGGCAGGATCGATGCCGGACCCGAGCTGGCGCGCCTTGTTCGAGTCGGCATCCAGGCTCGACACGAAATTCACGTGCGTCGGCTTCTTGAAGTAGTCGACGTACTCGTAGCGCCACTTCCATTGGTAGCCGGTGATCTTGATGGTCATTTCCGAGTTTTCGACGTCGGCCATGTCGACCAGCAGCTTGGTTGCGGGCCACGCCATCACGATGAGGATGATGATCGGGACGACGGTCCAGATCGCTTCCATCGTCGTGTTGTGGCTCCAGGTTGCCGGCGTCACGCCCTTTGATTTGCGGAACGTGAACATCGCGTAGGCCATTGCGCCGAACACGACGATGCCGATGACGACGCAAACCCAGAACACGAGCATGTGCACGTCATGGATGCGATGCGAGATCGGCGTCACGCCGGGCGTCATGTTGAGCTGCCACGGCTGCGGATTCGCCAATGCCGTGCCGCTCGCGAGCAACGCAAGTGCCGCAAAGGCGCGGAAGGCGCGCTGGACCCCGGATGAAATCATCGCCATCACCTTGTTTCGAGTACCTGGATTCGCACGTCTTTAGCCGCCACGGCGGCGCGGAAGCCCGACCCGACCGGGTCCGGCTTCCAAGTTCGAGAGCGCAACTTTGCGATGATAGTGGACCCTGCGCAGCAGCGGCAACCGTGGGCCTGCGCGCGCATGCGACAAACCGCCGCAATCGCCGCCACAATCGGGCTGGCCACGGGGTCGGCTCGGCGCCGCCGGACCTTGGCCGCCGCAGCCCGCGTCACTACACTACGCGCCTTCGCGCGACTGCCCGGTCACGCGCTCTCTCCCTTCTCCGAGAACCGCCTTGAGCGATCGCCTGATTCCGGAACTCCCGCCTGCCGCCGAGCCGACCTGGGCGCGCATCACGGCTGCCTGGTCGCGCGACGAAACCGAGGCCATCGACGATCTGCTGGCGCAGGCGACGCTGCCGGCGGCCGAGCTCGAGGTCGTGCTCGCGCGCGCGTCCGACCTCGTTGCGCGCGTGCGAGCACGCGCCAGCGAGCAGAGCGCGGTCGAATCCTTCATGCGCCAGTACGACCTCTCCAGCGAGGAGGGCGTGCTGCTGATGTGCGTGGCCGAAGCGCTGCTGCGCATCCCCGACAGCGCGACCGCGGACAAGCTGATCCGCGACAAGCTCGGCGAGGCGAACTGGAAGAAGCACATCGGCGGCAGCGAATCCGTGCTCGTCAACGCGTCGACCTGGGGCCTGATGCTGACCGGCCACCTGGTCAACCTCGCCGACGAAACCCGCCGGGATTTCACCGGCGCGCTGAAGCGCCTCGTCGGCCGCGCCGGCGAACCGGTGATCCGCCTCGCGGTGCGTCAGGCGATGCGCATCATGGGCCACCAGTTCGTCATGGGGCGCACGATCGACGAGGCGCTCGACCGTTCCGCGGAAAAGGCCAATGCGGTCTACCGCTATTCCTACGACATGCTCGGCGAGTCCGCGCTGACGACCGCGGACGCCGAGCGCTACCACCGCGCCTACAAGGATGCGATCGGCGCGCTGGGCAAGCGCGGCCCGTTCGCCAACGTGCTCGATGCGCCATCGATCTCGGTCAAGCTGTCGGCGCTGCATCCGCGCTACGAGGTCGCCAAGCGCGCGCGCGTGCACGCGGAACTCACGCCGAAACTGCTCGAACTCGCGCAAGCCGCGATGAAGAACGGCATCGGCATGACCGTCGACGCGGAAGAATCCGAACGCCTCGAGATATCACTCGAGATCATCGGTGAAGTGTTCGCACATTCCTCGCTGGCCGGCTGGAACGGGTTCGGCCTCGCGGTGCAGGCGTACCAGAAGCGCTGTCCGTTCGTGATCGACTGGCTCGCCGAAACCGCGCGCAAGGCGGGCCGCCGCTGGTGCGTGCGACTCGTGAAGGGCGCGTACTGGGATTCGGAGATCAAGCGCGCGCAGGAAGGCGGCTACATCGGCTACCCCGTGTATACGCGCAAGCCGAATACCGACGTGTCGTATCTCGCCTGCGCCAAGCGCATGTTCGCGGCGGGCGGCGAGGCGATCTATCCGCAGTTCGCAACGCACAACGCACACACGATCGCGGCGATCCATCACCACGCCCAGGGTCGCGCGTTCGAATTCCAGCGCCTGCACGGCATGGGCACGGACCTCTACGCCGAAGTGATCGGCGAAAAGAATCTCGATGTGCCGTGCCGTGTCTATGCGCCGGTCGGCAGCCACGAAGACCTGCTGCCGTATCTGGTGCGTCGCCTGCTCGAGAACGGTGCGAATACCTCCTTCGTCAACCGCATCGTCGATGCCGACGTGTCGATACGCGAACTCGTCGCCGATCCGTGTGAATCGGTGCGCGCGTTTTCCTCCAAACCGCATCCGCGCATTGCACTGCCGGTCGGCATCTACGGTCATAGTTCCGTGCTTGCGCAGAATTCAAATTCGGTATCCAGGAAGAATTCCATGGGCGTCAATCTTGCCAACGACAACGAACTCAACGCCCTCGCCGACGCCGTTAACGCGCCGCATGCGCCGTGGATCGCCGCACCACTCGTGCCTGGCGCGACGAGCACCGAGGCCGCACGACCGGTGACCAACCCGTCCGATCGCCGCGAGGTGATCGGTGAAAGCCGCAACGCCGACGCCGCAACGATCGGCAAGGCGCTCGCCAATGGTGTCGCTGCGCAGGTCGACTGGGACCTGCTGCCCGCCGCAAGCCGCGCCGCGATCCTCGAGCACGCGGCGGATCTGCTCGAAGCACGCCGCGGTGAATTCATCGCGCTGTGCGTACGCGAAGCGGGCAAGACGATTCCCGCCGCGATCTCCGAAGTTCGCGAAGCGGCGGACATGTGTCGCTACTACGCCGCAATGGCACGCAAATTGTTCGGTGCGCCTGAGAACCTGCCCGGCCCGACCGGCGAATCCAATCAATTGTTCCTGCGCGGGCGCGGCGTGTTCGTGTGCATCAGCCCGTGGAATTTCCCGCTTGCCATTTTCATGGGCCAGGTCGCCGCGGGACTCGCTTCCGGCAACGCCGTGATCGCGAAACCCGCGGACCAGACCACACTGGTCGGCTACGCGGCCGTGAAGCTGCTGCACGAAGCGGGCGTCCCCGAGGCGGTACTGCAGTTCGTGCCGTGCAAGGGCTCGATGCTCGGCAACACGTTGTTGACCCAGTCTGACGTCGCGGGTGTGTGCTTCACCGGGTCGACCGAGACCGCGTGGACGATCAACCGCACGCTCGCCGCGCGCAATTCGCCGATCGCCGCGCTGATCGCCGAGACCGGCGGCCAGAACGCGATGATCGCCGACTCGTCCGCATTGCCGGAGCAACTGGTCAAGGACGTGGTCGCCTCTGCATTCGACTCCGCCGGCCAGCGCTGCTCGGCGGCGCGCGTGCTGTTCGTGCAGGAGGACATCGCGGACAAGGTCGTCGCGATGCTTGCGGGCGCGATGAACGAACTGGTCGTCGGCGATCCGGCGAAACTGGCGACCGATGTCGGTCCGGTCATCGACGAGCCTTCGAAGAAATTCCTCGTCGAGCACTCGGCGCGCATGGATCGCGAAGCGAAGAAGATCAACGAGGTGAAGCTTTCGGACGAAGCCGCGAACGGCACGTTTTTCGCGCCGCGCGCGTATGAAATTGCGTCGCTCGATCTGCTCACGCAGGAAGTGTTCGGCCCGGTCCTGCACGTCGTGCGCTGGAAAGCGAACGAGCTCGACAAGGTCATCGATGCGATCAACGCGACCGGCTTCGGCCTCACGCTCGGCATCCACAGCCGCATCGATGCGACCGTCGAACATATCTCGCGCCGTGCGAAGGTCGGCAACTGCTACGTCAATCGCAATCAGATCGGCGCGGTGGTCGGCGTGCAACCCT
>JBDSBK010000206.1:0-8741 GCA_039921645.1 Dokdonella sp. | reverse complement strand
TAGAAGTGGTTGCCGAGAAACTCGGGCAGGCGATGCAGGATGTCGGACATGGGATTCGCAAATGAGGGCGCGCAGCGCCGCGGCCGCGGATTATCCAAGAGCGGCGTCGGCCGCGCCACCGCCGCGGACATCGATCACCGCTCGCCTCCGACGGCGACCTTGCATCACTCGTGTCGAGAAATATCCGGAAGTCCGGTCATCAGCCACCAGCGCTTGCTCGCAGTGTCGTAATGCCATACCTGATGATCGACGACGCTGCGTGCCGCTTGCGAGGCGACGTTGACCAAGCCGATCTCGACCGTCTGACGCACTTCGTTTTCGCCAACGGGCGTCGGCGGCTGCTCGCTGTAGCCGGTGATCTGCACCTGCTTGAAGCGCGCGAGTTCGAGCGTCGTCGGCGGATGCTCCGCGAGCACCTTCGGGTCGATGAACGCCTGTGCAGCGGCTACGTCGCCCCAGCGGATGGTCGCGGCGTAGCGCAGCAGAGTCTCATCAAGAATGGTCTGCTTGGTGCGCATGTTCTCGGTCGCGCACGCGCCGAGCAGCAGGCTCGACAGCGCGATCGACGCAGCGATCAGATGGCGACGCATGGCGAACCTCCCTTGCACGACAGAAACGCAATGTACCGCGCGCGTCAGCGTTTCGCGAGCGCCACGAAGCGCGCATCCAGCGTCGCCGCTTCTGTGCCGTCGGCCAGGGGCACGACGCAGCGCACGCGCAGGCGACCCTTGCGGCGGACAGCGAGCGCGCTGAAGAAATCCGCAAACGTATCGCCGTGGGCAAGCTGCGCGACAGCGCCGAAGTCCTGCCACACCGGCGCTAGATAGCGGATCGTGCTGTCCTGCACATAAATGTCGCACTCGAGGCCCTTCGCATCGACGGCAAGCTTGACCAGGCCCCAGCCCGCGAGCGTCATCAGGCTCGCAAGGCTGCCGCCGAAGGCGCAACCCTTGTCGTTGATGTTGGGCGCAAGCGGTGCGCCCATGGTCAGCGAGTCGCCGTCGTAGGCGTCGACGCTCAGTGACATCGCGCGTGCGAGCGGAATGTCGGCGAGCAGATGAGCCTGCAGGGCAGCGATCCCGCCCGCGCGCGCGATCGGGTTTTCGTCCGAGCCTCCGGACTTGCCGCGGTCGTGCGCAATGCCTGTCGTCGCGGAGTCGTTCATGCGCACCTAGTCGAATCCGTTCGCGAACACGATATCGTTGGGGTGCAGGACGAAGTTCGCGACGATAGGCTGCGGTTGCGTGGTCGGCACCGTGATCAGTGTCGCATTCGCCAGCGAGCAGAGGTCCAGGTAGGCAGGGCCAGCCGGGCAGTTCATGCCGTCGAAGACTTGATCAACGTACATGTAACCCGCGTCGGTCGAGACTTTGCGCGTACTTTGGCTGCAGTAATAGCTCTGACTTGTGCCGAGCAAGTAGTAACCGTTGGCGTCCGTTGAGGCGCTCGCACAGTAGGCATCATCGATGCCGTTCCAGGCATCCAGCGCGACGCCGGCAACGCCCAACCCTGTATCGGAATCCGTCACGCGCCCGACGATCGCGCTGTTTGCAACGGGGTCGAAGTCGACACCCGAAATGTCTTGTCCGCCAATCAAGGAGATCGGGGTGCCGGTGATCGGGTTGCAGCTCTGGCCGGAGAGCGGGCAGTCGACATTTGCATAGGTCTGCGAAAAATATCGGTAGTCGGTCGTTTCGACGAAATACGTGCCCGCGACAATGTCCTTGAAAACGTAGTGCCCGTCGTTGTCAGTGAAGGAACTCAAAATCGGATAACCCTGGGCGTCGTACAAATTCATGGCGGCGCTCGCAACTGGGATCGAAACCGATCCAGGCACGCGGAAATGCGCGGCACCGCTGATCGACGAATTCTTCGCAAGCGCCATGTCGATATGGGTCACGTCGCCGCCGCCGAGCGAAGTCGTCACGGCCTGTGCCTGTGCGAGCGCGCAGCCGCCAATTTCGGGATAGGAATCGAGACATGAAGCGTTCGGATATGCGACGTCATGATGATCGTTGCTCCGCGCGACCACATAATAACTCGCGGGACCGAGCCCCGAAACGCTATAGGAACCATCGCCCGACGCGACCGCATAGGCTTCATCGCCACTGCCGCTGGCCGACTGGATCCTGATTGTTGTGCCAGCAAGACCGAGCCCGCTCACGCTATCGGTGATACGGCCCGACACGCTTGGTGTGCGTTGCAAATCAAACGTCACCGTGGGCGCAGACGCTGTGCTCGAGATTGTGACCGAGCTCGCGCCCGCAAGTGCCGTTGCACAGTCCGATGGGCAATTGATGTGATCGAACACCTGCGAAAAATATCCGTTCGCGCGGGCGGTCACATAGTAAGTTCCAGCATCGAGCGGGCCGATCGGATTGGGCTGAGCCGAGCTATCAGCGGTTCCGCCCACCACCAGCATTCCAGACGCGTTCAAGACGCTGATCTGAGCGTAGAACCCGTTCATGCCGTCGACGCTGCGCACGCTTGCGTTCAAGTAGAGATAGCGAGTCAATGCAAAATCGACTTCGCGCAGGTCCGTATTGGTCGAAACGACGATTGGCGTGCCGGAGCGCGCGTCGCAGTCTTGCGGCGAGCAATCGAAATTTTCGTATACCTGTGCTTTGTGCGTTTGCGAATAAGCCGTCGCGTAATACGTTCCGGGTGCAATACCCTTGAATACATACCGTCCTGTGGTGTCGACGGCCCGGTAGTCGAGCTGAGCGCCGGATACGCCGAAAAGTATGACGTTTGCATCCTGCACCGCGGTGCCGGCGCTTTTTTCGCGAACTCGGCCCCTGATTGTCGCGCCGGGGTCCAGAGCGAAATCAATGCCGGTGACTTGTGTGTCTGCGGCAACCGCGATCAACGATGCCTGTGTCAAATTGCAGGTGTCTACGAAATCAGTGGCGCATACACCTTGCGGCCAAACTTGGGCGATATGGTCGTTCGACCTCGCGAGTACATGATAAGTGCCGGGCTGCATAGGAAAAATGTAGGCGCCGCTGTCATCGGTAAAGCCAGCGCCGGCGTAGTATCCGTTGGTGTCAAACGCGCGAACGCTTGCGCCCGGAAGCACGCTTCCACTGCGAAGATCCGTTACATGACCACTGATCGCTCCCGCGCTTCCCACAGCGACAGCAACCGGACCCTCCGGCCCGAGATTGCGCACGCGAACCCAGCGCGGTCCAGGCGCGATGAGCAAATCGATTGACGCGGCGGCGGTCAGACCGAAGGCATCATCGTTGAAGCTCAGCGGGACTTCGTCCGTTGTTTTGGGGCAGTGCGCAAACACGGCGATATCCGTATCGAGCGGCGTTGCTGCCGTATTCACGCGATACAGCGCCGGGCCCTTCGCCTCGAAACGAAACCACACCTCGCCCCCTTGGTGCAGGCGACCCTCAAGCTCGATGCCGGCGCCAAGCCCCAGCGCGTGATCGCAGGCACCACCGCGGTGTTCATCGACGGCGCCGAAGCGCCCGCGCGATGCAGGAGGCAGGTGCGCGGGCACCAGGCTCGGCATGCTGGCGGCTTGCGTCGCCTTGCTGGCGCGTTCGATGCTCGCGAGGAAAGGCGCCAATTCCTGAAGCTTCTTCGCGAAGACCGCATCCGCTCCCGAACGGCCGGGCAAATTGGCGCGCGTGGCCGCATCGAACGTGCCGCGCAACGTAACCAGGTTCGCCGCGACGTCCGCCCTCGCGGAATGCTGATTGCGCGCCTGGCTCACGTCATCGGCTGCGGCGTAGATTTGCGTGGCCAGATCACGCAGGGTGACGGCGCGTGCCGATGAATCCGCAGTCGCGGCAGCGGGTACGGCAACTGTCGCGAGCCAGACGAAGGACGCGAGCAACGAATTTCGCAAGTACATGGCGGAACTTCCCTTGAATATCAAACTATGATCGCTGCAGGATGCGCACTACCGGGCGCGTGGCTTAGCCCGGTGCCCCACTGCGTATGATGCATCACGCATTGTAAAGGCAGCGACCGTCTAAACCTTGAAAACCGCACCCGCCACGAATTCCGCAACCGCATTGGCAAGCGCCAGCGTGATCATCACGCGGCCGGCCGATGCGGCCGCTTCCTTGCGCAGGAAGGTCGAAGCGCTCGGCGGCGGCGCAATCGGTGTGCCCGGTCTGTCGTTGCGGCAAACGCCGGAGCTGCAGCGGGTCGCGGCCCGGTCGCTCGCTGAAGCGCGCGCGCAGGACTGGATATTCAGCAGCCCTGCTGCCGTGCGCTTCGCCTTTCGCCTTGTGCCGTCGTTGCGTATTCCGCATGGTGCCCGCGCATTCGGCGTCGGCGCGGGAACGCAGCGCGCGCTGGCGCGCCGCGGTATTCGCGCGCTCGTTCCCGTCGACCGCAGCGACAGCGAGGGCTTGCTCGAATTGCCTGAATTGACCGATGTGCGCGATCGCGACGTTGCCTTGATCGGCGCTGCCGGCGGTCGCGACCTGATCGCGCCGACATTGAGCGAGCGCGGTGCGCGGGTCGAATCGATCCACGTCTACGAACGCGGTCCTCCGCAACTGAACCGCCGCCATTTCGAAGCGCTCGCGCGCGCAAGCGATCCGTTGATCACGTTGATCTCGAGCGGCGAAGCGCTCGTCAATCTCGTCGCCTTGCTTCCGCCGCCGCTGCTTGCGCGCCTGCGTCACCAGATTCTCATCGTCAGCAGCGCTCGGCTCGCGGCGATCGCCGAAAAGCAGGGTTTCGAGGATGTGCGCGAAGCCGCCTCCGCGTCGGCGGACGACCTGCTCGATGCGGCCTGCAAAGCCTTGGCGCGGCATCGATTGTGACGTTGTCGTGTCGCGTCGATGCTGCCGCAGCGGCGCAGTTCGGCTAGCATGCGCGCATGAGCGAAGACTCGACGAATCTGCTGCCCGCGCCTGCGGTCGAACCCAATTCATCCGCGCCGAGCAGCCCAGCCGCGGTGACGCGTGGCGGATCCGCGGCCGCCATGCCGCTGGCGCTGCTCGCCTTGATCGTGGGCGGCGTCGCGCTGTGGCGCGCGTACGCGGTCGAGCACGCACAGGCCGATGCGCAGGTTGGTTTGCGCAGCGAACTTGCCGCGCGCATCGACGATATCGCGCGCGGCGAGCAGCAGCGCAAGCGGGATTTCGAATCGTTGCGTACGCGCCTTGCCGATGCCGACGGGGTCAACAAGGCGATGCGGGAGGAGATGCTCGGACTCGGCGAACGTTCGCGTCATCTCGAAGATGCAGTCGCCAATCTCGCCGAACAACGCTTGACCGGCCGCGATGCGCTGGCCTTGAACGAGGCCGAATTCCTGCTGGGCCAGGCGCAGGAACGCCTCGCCCTGTTCCAGGATGCGCAGGCGGCGATTGCCGCGTACAAGCTGGCCGATTCCGCGCTCGCAGCCGCCGAGGATCCCGTGTTTTCGTCGGTGCGCCAGACGATCGGCGCGGAATTGCATGCGCTCGAGGCGAGCAAGCCGGTGGAGACGCACGCTGCGATGACCGCGCTCGAACGTGTGCGCGCCGGTCTGGCGGGGCTGCCGACCGAACGCGCGACGTCGGCCGATGCCGCGCCTGCGTCGCGCTGGCAGAGTTTCTTCGCGCAGTTCGTGCGCATCAGCCACCACAGCGACGCGGACACGGGTGCCTCGCGCGATGTCGGCCTGAATCGCTCGCTTGCTGCGGTCGATTTGCGTGCCGCCGAAGTGGCCCTGCTCGCACGCGACGCGGACGGGTACAAGGCGGCATTGGCGCGCGCGCGCGCCGGCATCGTCGCCGGTTTCGATGCGCAGGCCGCGCCGACGAAGGATGCGCTCGCCGAACTCGATCGCATCGCGGCTCAGCCGCTTGCGCCGGCGCTGCCCGAACTTGGCAGTGCATTGAAGGAACTTCGCAACCTGCGCGCGACGCGTGCGCTGGCGCAGCCGCGGCCAGCGACGCCCGCCCAGGCACCGACAACCGACGACAAGCATGGCGCGTCGACTCCGAAACAGGACGAGGCCGACGCATGAAGCTCTGGCGCACGATTCTCCTCCTGCTCATCGTCGCGGTCGCCGCGGCATTGGCCTGGCATTGGCTCGCCGCCGATCCGGGCTACCTGCAAGTGCGCATCCGCGACACCACGATCGAAACCAGCGTGGTCGTCGCGATCGCGAGCCTGCTGCTGCTGTGGGCCGCACTCACGGCAAGCTGGCACCTGCTTCGGTGGCCGTTCCGTTACTGGGGTCGTGCGGTCAAGCGGCGCGGACGCGAGCGTCTCGCTGGCGGCATTACCGCGTTCGTCGAAGGCGACTACGCGCAGGCCGAGCGCGACCTGGCCAAGGCCGCGAACCACGAAGCGTTCCGCACACCGGCTCTGCTGGTGATGGCGCGCGCTGCACATGAGCGCGGCGCCGGCGAACGTGCGACCCAGATGCTCGACGACGTCGGCGTCAACGGCATGCGTGCCGCCGACGCATTGCGCGCACGTATCCTGATGGAGAACGGGCGCAACGCCGATGCGCTCGCGCTGCTCAAGACCAAGGTGGCGGCCGGCGAGCTGTCGCCGCGTGGCTCGCACCTGCTCATCGACAGCGCACTTGCGGTCGGCGACACGCAGGCTGCGCTGGATGCGCTTCCCGCGCTCGCGCGCAGCCAGTCTTTGACGCCGGATTCGCAGGCCGAGCTGGAAACGCGCGTGCTGGCTGCGGCGTTGATCGCCGCGCCCGATGCTGCGCGGCTGAACGCATTGTGGAGCGCCGCGAGCCGCGCGCAGCGCCGCCGCCCGGAGCTCGTCTCCGCGTTCGCGCGTCGCTCGGCTGCGCTCGGCCAGGTGCTCGCTGCAATGGACGAAATCGAATCGGCCCAGCGTCGCGAGTGGAGCGAGCCGCTCGCCGCAGCGTATGGCGATCTCGGCAATGCGGAAGCGCCGATGCGCGCACAAAAGGCCGAAGGCTGGCTGGCTATCGCGCCGAACAGTCCTGCCCTGCTGACGACGATTGGCCGTCTATACGGCCAGCAATCGCAATGGAGCAAGGCCGAGGAAGTGCTGGAACGTTCGCTTGCCCTGAGCGAGTCTCCACTGGCGTGGGAATCGCTCGGCGACTGCCGCAGGGGCGAGGGCGATCTCGCCAGCGCCAGCACCTGCTACGCGAATGCGCTGCGCCTCGCCCGCGGCGAGGCGACGACCCCGGTCGGTCCACGCCAGTTGCGCGGACCGCTCGATACGCGGCCGATCGCATTCGAGGAACGCAGCGAGCATGGAGTGCCGCGTTTGCCGGGCGTGAAGTGAGGCATGCGGGACAGGCTGCTCGTTAAAGCGGGACGCACGATGGGGCGGAATTTTTTCAGTCGGCTTGCTCTCGTGCTCGTCGCGTCAGCAGCAATCATCGGTTGCAGCAAGGAACCATCATCTCGCCAGTCGTCGATGGCAAATGATTCTGCGTCGGTCGAGCCCATTCCCTCGCACTGTCCCGATCCGGCTTCGCAGGCCCTGCTCGGACTCTGGGAGTCGAATCAGAAAACCAAAGGTGGCTTCGGCCAGGCGATTGAATTTCGTGGCGATGGAATATACGTCGGGTCGTTCGGCGTCATCGTCGACATGTTCTATCGCATTTCGGACGATCAGGTGCTTGCCGGTCTGACGCCGGAAGTTCGCGATCTCGCAGCCACGTTTCGCGTGGAGGGAGACACGATGACCGAAACCTATGCGGACAGTTCGACCGTTGCACGCACGCGATTTGGCCGCGAACGTTCAGGCAGTGTCCCTGTGGGTGGAACCTGGCGCTATCGTCATCCCACCGGGCCCATGGCGTTTGAATGGTATACGGACGATCAGCGCCTGCTGCTGCGTATTCCCATGCGCAGCGAATCAAGCTGTTACGCGGTGAGCGCTGACACGCTGACCGTTTCCAAGCCGAGTGGACAAAAAGCAAGTCTGCAGTTCGAGATCCAGGAACAGACGCTGTCGTTGATGGAAGCGGGAGAGCCCGTCCGCATGTATACGAAATCGCCCGCGGTCTGGTACGACATCCAGCATCTGGACGTCGGCCCTGCTGCGTCGCAAACGCGTGAAGCAGCAGGACACGTCGTTCAGTAGTTCAGCGCCGTACGCGCTCGACGCCGGTCACGCGTCCGTCGACCAGGCGCACGATGCGCACGTATTCGCGGTCGCCGATATCGTAGATCCAGTCCTCGCGGCGGCGGTCGCTCCATTGTTCGATGCCTCGCGCCGGCCGTCGCACGAGCGTATCCGTCTGGCTCCGCCGCGACATGGGTTCGCCGCAGCGTGCGACGAGCTCGCCGGCGCTGAGATCGCCGAGGATGCGATTGCAGTCATCGCCGATTTCGTTGACGCCGTAGCCGAGCGTGTCTTCGCGCAGCAGGCGGCCATCGCGAAATACCAGTTTCCGCATCAGCTGGCGTGGGCCGAAGTTGTAGTACCAAATGTCGAATTGCACTTCGCGTTGTTCTTCGACCGGCCCGTGCGCTCCGATGATTTCCACGTTCGTGTAGCGGTCGGTCCAGAACGGGTCGCCGCAGCGGTCGCGGACCTGGAAATCCTGGTCGCCCTCGCTGGCGAGGCGGCTGCCGCAACGCATCGCGAACGCGTATGGGCTCGCCAGCAGCAGCACCAGGATCAGACACGCAGTTCGACGCATACGGCCTCGCAATCGGGTTGGGCGGAATATCCATCGACCATGCAGGTCCGTGCAGAGTTCACACCGGCACCGTCAGGCGCGCGGCCGGATGAATCGTAATACAGCGGCTTCGATGACGCTGCTGTCGGGG
>JBDSBK010000205.1:0-2579 GCA_039921645.1 Dokdonella sp. | reverse complement strand
ATCGTCGAGATCGGCGCACCCGAGTACGGCTTCGCGTTCGACAACGAATACCCGCGTCATCGCAGCCTGCTGCATCCGCATGCGCTCGCGAACCGCCCGGTCAACAATCACGAGTTTCGCGAATTCGTGCGCGCCGGCGGTTACCGCGACGCGTCGCCCTGGCTTTCCGATGGATGGGCCACGGTGCAGCGCGAAGGCTGGCAGCGACCGTTGTACTGGAGCGAAGATCTGGAGACGGCGTTCACGCTGGGCGGGCGCGTCCCGATCGAACCGCTCGCTCCGGTCTGCCATGTCAGCTTCTTCGAAGCGGATGCGTACGCGCGATGGGCCGGCAAACGCCTGCCCACCGAAATGGAGTGGGAAGCGCGCGCGGTGCAGAGCGACCGTCGCGGCAACTTCGTCGACAGCGGCGCGCTGAATCCACTGCCGCCACGCAGCGACGATGGCGCGCAACAGATGTACGGCGATGTGTGGGAATGGACATCGAGCCCGTACATCGCGTATCCCGGTTTCGCTCCGCTGGCCGGAGCGCTCGGCGAATACAACGGCAAATTCATGTGCGGACAATGGGTGTTGCGCGGCGGTTCGTGCGCAACGCCGGCCAGTCACATCCGTGAGAGTTACCGCAATTTCTTCCCTCCCGCCGCGCGCTGGCAATTCAGCGGCTTTCGCCTGGCCACATCATGAACAATCCGCTGACCTCAGCACCTCTCGATTCAGCGGCATCCGCGTGCACGGACTTGCTGCTGGATGCACGCCGCGGGCTGCGCCTGCATTCCAAACGCCTGCCGTCGAAATATTTCTACGATGCGCGTGGCTCGCAATTGTTCGAGGACATCTGCGAGCAACCCGAGTACTACCTCACGCGCGTCGAGCTGCAATTGATGCGCGAACACGTCGACGCGATCGCCGCGACGCTCGGTCCCGACGTGCTGCTCGTCGAATACGGCAGCGGCAGTGGGCTCAAGACCGAACTGTTGCTCGCGCACATGCAGCGTCCCGCGGGCTATGCGCCCGTGGAAATCGCGCGCGACGCGCTGGATGCCAGCATCGACCGGCTTGCCGCGCGGTTTCCGCGCATCGAGATGCTGCCGGTCTGCACCGACTTCACCCGCGGCGTGGTCGCGCCGCAACCGTCGCGACCGGCGGCGCGCACGGTGGTGTATTTCCCGGGCTCGACGCTCGGCAATTTCGATGCGCATGACGCCGTCGGGCTGCTCAAGCAGATGCGCAGCCAGATGGGCCATCGCGGTGGCGCGCTGGTCGGCATCGATCTGAAGAAGGACGCTGCGATCATCGAGGCTGCCTACAACGACAGCGCCGGCGTGACCGCTGCGTTCACGCTGAACCTGCTCGAACGCCTCAACCGCGAGCTCGGTGCCGATTTCGACCTGCGGGATTTCCGCCACCGCGCGGTCTACAACGCACTCGCAGGGCGCATCGAGACGCATATCGTGAGTCTGCTTGCACAGGACGTGCACATCGCCGGCGAGACCTTTCATTTCGACCGGCACGAAGCGATGCTGGTGGAGTACAGCTGCAAATACTCGCTCGAGGACTTCGCGCGGCTTGCGCACAAGGCGCAGCTGCGTGTCGAGCACTCCTGGACCGATGCGCAACTGCAATTCGCGGTGGTCTATCTGATGCCGGCCTGAGTTGCCATCGCGGCCAGCGCTAGACTCGCCGCGCCGAGCGGGCCGGCACCGCGAGGCGTCGTTTCAAACCGGTGCGATGGCGGCAGCGAGCAGCCCTGTGTCAGGTGCGCCCACATGCGCTCTAGCGCCGCGTAGCCATACGGCAGCAGCGGCACATGGCGATCGCCAAAACCCGAAAACGCAAGGAACGCGTCGAAGTGCTGCGCGTGCGGCACGCGCCAGTACACGGGCCGACGTCCAGCGCTCTCCAACGCCGCAACGTAGGCGTCTGCGTTGAAGGCTATCGGCAGCAGCCCGTCGTCTTCTCCGTGCGCGACAATGATCGGCAGTTCCGCGCGCGGAATCTGCACGGTGGTTGCAGAGACACCGGCTCGCAGCGCGTGCGCGTCGGCCCCATCGCCCGTCCACATCGCACGCAGGCAGTCGACGCCGACCGCGGTTGGATCGTCCGATGCATCGGTCCCGCCCAACAGCAGCACACCGGTCCCGGGTGGAATGCCGGAGGCATCGGACCACCACGCCGCGCGTGCCGTCGAACTCGCCGCGACCGGCGCACCTCGCGCATCAATCGCACCGAAACGGAAGCCGCACGGCATCGCGTTCGATTTTGAGCGCAGATACGCCGACGCGTATGTCGCCGCGATCGCACGCCACAGGTCGAACGCAGTCGAGCTCGCCGCGGTCTCGATCGCGCGTTCGCTCCAGCCCCGCGCGAGCAGCAGATCCACGGCAGCCCTTGCCTGCGCGGCTAGATCGACACCACCCAGCACCTCTTGTGAATGCAGCCGCGCGCAGCGTGCGATCCATGCCGGCGGTGTCACACCGTGCACCCGCGCGAAGGGCACCGTATCGAACCGCGCGTCGACGAGCGCGCACGGCAGCAGCACGGCCGCTTCGCTCGCATGGTCGTAAAGCGCGCGACCG
>JBDSBK010000204.1:0-4700 GCA_039921645.1 Dokdonella sp. | reverse complement strand
AGTTCGACATAGAGATTCCCCTGATTGTCGGCGATGACATTGCCATGGCAGTTATCGCTGCGGTCGGCAGCAAATACGTGCTCCCATATCACATCGCCACTGGCTGCATCGAGTATGGTCAGGCTATCGCATCCGAGACTCGCGAGACGGCCGCTCCCCGCGTTGGCAAGCCAGCCCGTGGGCAAATCACGGGTCCATGCAATTGATCCGTTCGCAGCGACATGAACCACGCGATCCGCAAAGTCGCCGCTGTCGCGAACGCCCAGCGCAAGGAATGCATCGCCCCCGTCCTGCAATAGTGCCGCATAAGCTTCCAAGTCAGCATGGCTCGACCAACGCAATGCGCCGGAGTTGCCCAGGCGAACGTATGTTTCGTCTGGATAGGAGTAGCGGACATTGAAGGCGTGAAACAGGACGTCGCCATTCGCTCCAAAAGCGACCGCAGCCATCGGCTTGCGCGGGCTCGGCTGGGGCACATAGGTAATCAGCGTCGCCGGTGCCTGCACCATCCAGTCGTTGCGCCAAATTTCGCTCGCCCACGCATGCGGCGCGCCCAGAACAGCCATCATCGATACAGCCGTGAGGCCAAAGAGTGCACTCCTGTATTGCATCGACCTGCTTCCTTTTTCATCTCTCTGGAAAAACAAAAAGCCCGCGCCGCTCCGAGCGACATTGCGACCACGGAGCGGACCACGGGCATGCGCGATTTGCAGCGAACGCTACTTGAAGATTTCCTTGTTCTTCGCGTAGGTGAGCGCCTGCTGGCGCGTGACCAGACCGCGCTTGACCATGTCCTGCAGGCACTGGTCGAGGGTCTGCATGCCGTACTGGCTGCCGGTCTGGATCGACGAATACATCTGCGCGACCTTGTCCTCGCGGATCAGGTTGCGGATCGCCGGGATGCCGACCATGATTTCGTGCGCGGCCGTGCGACCGCCGCCAACCTTCTTCAGCAGCGACTGCGAGATGACCGCGCGCAACGATTCCGACAACATCGATCGCACCATCGGTTTCTCGCCGGAGGGGAACACGTCGATGATGCGGTCGATCGTTTTCGCGGCGGAACTCGTGTGCAGCGTCGCGAACACCAGATGTCCGGTTTCCGCGGCGGTCAACGCCAGGCGAATGGTTTCAAGATCGCGCAGCTCGCCGACCAGGATGTAGTCGGGATCTTCGCGCAGCGCCGAGCGCAGGGCTTCGTTGAATCCGTGCGTATCGCGATGCACTTCGCGCTGATTGATCAGGCATTTCTGCGAGGTGTGCACGAACTCGATCGGATCCTCGACCGAGAGGATGTGACCGTATTCGTTCTTGTTGACGTGGTCGACCATCGCCGCGAGCGTGGTCGACTTGCCGGAGCCGGTCGGGCCGGTCACCAGGATCAGTCCCTGCGGCTGGTCGATCAGTTCCTTGAAGATGCGTGGGCAACCCAGGTCCTCGAGCGTGAGCACTTCGGATGGGATCGTACGGAACACGGCGCCGGCGCCGCGGTTCTGGTTGAACGCGTTGACGCGGAACCGCGCCAGCGAGGGGATCTCGAACGAGAAGTCGACTTCGAGGAATTCCTCGTAGTCGCGGCGCTGCTTGTCCGACATGATGTCGTAGATCAGCGAATGGATCTGTTTGTGCTCGAGCGCCGGGATGTTGATGCGGCGCACGTCGCCATCGACGCGGATCATCGGTGGCAGACCCGCCGAAAGGTGCAGGTCGGACGCCTTGTTCTTGACCGAAAAGGCCAGCAGCTCGGCAATATCCATGCTCTCTTCCCCTGAAACGCAACAGCGCGCAGCGGCGCCCGGTTGCGGCAGTATAGCCATATGAAATCCAGACAGTACGCGGCCTTGCGATGAATTTCTGCGAAACAGCCTACCGTTCCGTGATCGACCGCATCGCGGCGGCCAACAAGCCGGACGCGAAGACCGAGCCGACCGCCTTGCTCGCTGTTTCCAAGACCCAGCCTGCCGACGCGATCCGCGCCCTGGCCGCGCTGGGACAGCGTGCCTTCGGCGAGAACTACGTGCAGGAGGCGTTGGCGAAGCAGCGTGTATTGGCCGACATCGGACTCGAGTGGCATCTGATCGGCCCGTTGCAATCGAACAAGTGCCGCGACGTCGCCGAGCATTTCGACTGGTTGCAGAGTCTGGATCGCGACAAGCTCATCGAGCCGCTGGTGCGCTACCGACCGCCGGACCGCGCCCCTCTGAACGTGCTGATCCAGGTGAATATCGACGATGAAGCGAGCAAGTCCGGCTGCTTGCCGTCCGCTGTGCCCGAGCTCGCCAGTCTCGTCGGAGCGACCTCCGCCTTGCGGTTGCGCGGGCTGATGGCGATCCCGGCACCGGTTGCGAATCTCGCCCGGCGCCGCGATGCGTTCCGTCGCATGCGCGCATTGTTCGATGAATTGCGCGTGATGCACCCCGGAGTCGACACCTTGTCGATGGGCATGTCCGACGATTTCGAACTGGCGATTGCCGAAGGCGCGACGATGGTGCGCGTCGGCAGCCTGCTGTTCGGGCAACGAACGAAGCCCGCCGCAGCGCGTCCACCGACCTGAGGCAGCGACTGCAGGTTACTATTCCGCGCCAGCCATCGTCCTGAACAGCCGCCCGGAGAACCGATGTCGTCTCCTGCTTCGCCCCGCCTTTCCCTGTCCCGCATCGCCTTCGTTGGCGGCGGCAACATGGCGCGCAGCCTGATCGGCGCACTGATCCGCGCCGGTACGCGCGCCGACGCGATTGCCGTGGCCGAGCCGAATGCGGACCTGCGCGCTGCGCTCGCGCGCGATTTCGATGTGCCTACACACGAACATGCACACGATGCCGCGCGCGGCGCCGATGTACTGGTGCTGGCAGTCAAGCCGCAAGTGCTCAAGTCCGTCTGTGCGGACATCGCCGAGGTCGTCGCCGATACACGGCCACTGGTGATTTCAATCGCCGCCGGCATTCGCATCGCACAACTGCGCGACTGGCTCGGCAACGAACTTCCGGTCGTGCGCAGCATGCCGAACACGCCAGCCCTGATCGGTGCCGGCGCGACCGGATTGTTTGCGAACGACGCCACCAGCGCCGAGCAGCGCGCGCAAGCCGAAGCGATCCTCGGCACCGCCGGCAGCACGGTATGGATCGACCACGAAGACCTGATGGACACGGTTACCGCGCTGTCGGGCTCGGGGCCGGCGTATTTTTTCCTGCTGGTGGAAGCGCTCGAAGACGCCGCGGTCGCGCAGGGCCTGCCGCGAGCGACCGCGCGTGCACTGGCCAAGCAGACCTGTCTCGGTGCCGGACGAATGCTGGTCGAAGATGGCGAACCACCGACGGTATTGCGCGAGCGCGTGACCTCGCCGGGTGGCACGACCGCTGCGGCACTGGATGCATTCGCGAGCGGTGGTCTGCGCGACCTGGTCGCGACCGCGATCGACGCGGCGACCCGACGCGGACGCGAATTGTCCGAAAAGTATTCCTGATCGGTCTGCAGGAGCGGCTTCAGCCGCGCTGCTTGCTGACGAAGAAGGCGTCGCGGCTGAAGCCGCTCCCACAATCACCCATTTTATTTTTCGCCGCTGCAATCCCACGGGATTCACAGGATACGATGAGCTACTTCGCCAACGCCGGCCAGATCCTGATCAACTTCGCATTCGGTGCGCTGATCGCACTGCTCGTGCTGCGCGTATTGCTGCAAATCGTGCGCGCGAATTTCTACAACCCGATCTGCCAGTTCCTGTACAAGCTCACCAACCCCGTGCTGATGCCGCTGCGCAAGGTGATTCCGGCATGGCGCAATCTGGACATCGCCGGCATCCTGCTCGCTTGGCTGCTCACCGCGATCAAAGTTGCGCTGCTGTACGCACTGGCGGGACAAAGCCTCGGCTTGCTCGGACTCGGCGTGATGGCGCTGGCCGATCTGATCGACTTCGTGCTGATGCTGTACCTGGGCGTGATCCTCGTCTACGTGCTGATTTCATTCATCAGCGTCGAACGTTCGAATCCGATCGTGCCACTCGTGCACCAGTTGATCGAGCCGCTGCTGCGTCCGCTGCGCAAGCGCCTGCCGACACTCGGCGGCATCGACTTTTCGCCGATGCTGGTGTGGCTGGTGATCCTGCTCGCACGCGTACTGATCGTCGGACCGATCCTCGACTTCGGATTGCGCCTTGCGCAGTCGGCTTGACTGCGAAGCCGCCGCACCACACAGCTGTCGTGGTGGCGGACAATGTGGGAGCGACTTCAGTCGCGATGCTCTTGTCGACGACGCTTGACATGCATCGCGGCTGAAGCCGCTCCCACAGGATTCGGGCTAGGGATTGCGCGATGCCCACGCCTTGATCACGCGATGCAGCGCATCGAGCCCATCGAACAGTGCAGCGGGGCCGGGCTGCAGAATGATTGGCGACTTTATCTCGTGCAATTCGCCATCGCGCACTGCGGGAATCGCGCTCCAGCCGGCGCGCGCAGCGACGCGTTCGGGGCGGAATTTCTTGCCGCACCAGGATCCGAAAATGATGTCCGGCGCCTGCCGCACGACATCCCCGTGATCGGCAAGGATGCGGTTCTTCGCCAGCGATTCCGCCGCCTGCGCCGGAAACACGTCGTCACCGCCGGCGATGCGCATCAATTCGGCAACCCAGCGGATGCCGGTGATCAGCGGCTCGTCCCACTCCTCGAAATACACGCGCGGGCGTCGCGGCAACGCAGCGGCAGCTC